>JAVZNR010000008.1 GCA_038882715.1 Candidatus Bathyarchaeia archaeon | reverse complement strand
TTAGTATGGTGACCTGAAATTTGTATTTGACCTCGCTCGCTCTCAAGATTTCTCTCTTTGAAACCCTTGAAAATATAGGAGCAATATGTTAAAAGTTGAGCAAAGGAAAAACATAAATTCTTGAAAAAAGGAAAACATGTTGGATATTGAAGGGGAATGGTTCTGTCGTTTGAAGAGTCCAGGATAAAGATGCGTGTTTTATATAGGGTGATTGGCCTAGTTCATGTTCTGCTGGGCTTCCTCCTCGCCCTCGGCTTTATCGGTTCAGTTCAATCTTTCACCGAGTGGACTAGCATGGCTTGGGATTTAAGGCTCTTCTTCTATATCAGCTCCCTCACCTCAGCACTTTTATTCGCATTGCTTCAGTTTTTGGTTCATGATGCTAATGTTAGGAGGCTTTGGGTGAGGCGCCTTCTACTGGGCGCTCATTTTCCACTCGGCCTATACCTCTTCCCCTACCTCATCCTTACAATCCTTGCACGCTATCCGCCCAATACCCTCGCCATAATCTTCCTAGCGTTTATCGTAATCGTCCAGATACTTGACAGAAAATTGGAGAGTATAATAGGTAGAATAATAATGCTGCTCTTAGGCATGGCAGCCTCATTCATCATACTCATCATAATAGCGATTGGAATCCTAATAGAAATTGCCAGCCACACCATCCTCACCCTATTTTTCCATTGATGGTGGCATATTATAGCGAGGGTATTTAGGCTTATAACTCTGATAGCCTTACTCTTTGTTTTGGTATTGCCTGCTCTCCCATTAATTGTTTCAGCTGTTACTGAGGAGAGCATCTATTATCCTGCGGCTGCGAATGTTTTGGAGGGAAGCTACGGCGGGGGCGGATTGCTTAATCTGCGCAGTGTCAACGGCGAATACTATAGTGTGGTGTCTGGCAGTGTCCATTGGACTGCTACGGCTTATCATCCAATCACCTATTCTCTGCTTGGCGGCACGCTGCATATTTCAGGCTTCCCATCCGATACCGCGTCAGATGACAATAGATATCTCGTCTCAATAGCTGCCAAAAGTCTGATCCCGAAGCAATATTATGCGAGCGCATATAATCTGCTCGGCGGAACAAGCCTTGTTAGCGGCGGGATCCACAACACAACCTCAGACGACGGCTCATACATGATTGTCAGAAGCTATGGCACTCAAACGGCGCTAAGCACCTATTATACTTCAGCCATTCGGCTTCTAGGCTCCACTGGAACCGTCGGCGACACCGCTGAGCTGAGGAACGATGCATCATGGAGTTCAACCGCAAAGTCCGGCTCGTCAATCTACTTTGACGGCGACGATTATCTAGCAGTTCCCAGCTCCAGCACATTCAGAAGCCCGCGCATCACATTTGCAGCGTGGATCCGCACTGCTGGAAAGACCGGACAGCAGCACATCATAGACTGCCGAGACGCATATGGCGGATGGAATCTACGGTTAGACGGCTCATCATACCCGCTTGACCTCATCTGGATAGTCAAGGACAGCAACGGCGTCGAGCACGGCGAATATATCCCCGGAGTAATACATAACAACACATGGTATTATGTTGCCGGAACCTATGACGGAGCCTACAAGAAGATTTACCTCAACGGCCAGCAGATTGGAAGCTGGTATCTGGGTTCACTAGACACTACGCAGACATACTGCGAGGTTCATATAGGCGCTTTTGCCGGCGGAAGCGGCTACGGCTTTAAGGGCTGGATCGATGAGGTTGTGATTTACAGCGAAGCATTAGATTCAAGCGCGCTCCAGTCGAACATGAACGGTAACATCGTCTACAGCAACCTTAAGGCCTACTGGACGTTCGACGAGAACTCTGGCGGAAAAGCCTACAGCTGGCACCTAAAGAATAGAATAAACGATGATGACTCACAATACATGCTCTTCTCAAGCTACTCAACCATCCGAGCAACATCAGAGAACACTGGAACCATAATGGGCAGCGTAACCTGGACTAACGGAATGCATTCAGGCGGCCTATACCTCAGCGGGTTAAGCAGCATGATTGAGGTGCCGAATCACGCAAGCCTAAACCCGCAGCAGATAACCGTGGCATTATGGTTTAAGCCTATGGGGAAGACAGGCGAGCAGCACCTCGTTGACAAGAGAGGCTCCATTGGAGGATTCGACCTCCGCATAGACGGATCCACATACCCCCTAGACATCATCTGGATTCTCAGAAACGGGACAGATGAGGTGGGCAGGGCGCTCTTCGGCAGAATATACAATAACACATGGACGTTCATAGCTGCAACATACGACGGACAATACATGAGAATATACAATAACACCGGTTTAATAGGGGAATGGAACATTGGATACGTAGATATAACAGGCTCAACAAGCCCGCTGCACATAGGCTCATTCGCCTACGGAAACGGCTACAACTTCAAGGGAGTCGTAGATAACGTGGCGATTTATTCGAGGGCATTAAGCTGGACGGAGCTAGCCAGCCTAAGAGATAATAATCCACCCTCAAGCGGCTTAATAGCCCTATGGAGACTCGATGAGATGCAAGGCTCCTACGCGCACAGCGAATGCGAAGCCTACGTTTCCGAGGTTGAGTTCTCAGGATCATCCAACACCTACGTATGGGAGAAGCTAACCTTTAGGGTTGATTCAGCATGGGTTCCCACCTCAGTAAACGTTACAATCCAAGCATACAACTACACAGACGGGAAGTATCCTACAAGCGGCATAGGCTACCTATCCTATGTGGGTGGCGAGGCGGAGGAGAAGAGCCTAATTATCCAGCAGAACCCCATGCACTTTAGAAGCGAAAACGGAGAATGGAAGATTAAGATCACAGGTTGGAAGCTCCGCGAACCCTTCACATTTAAGCTTGACATGCTTAAGTGTGAGACATCATATTACACTAAGTTTGCTGCCGAGGTTGAGTTCACCGGCGAAGGCGACAGCTACTACTGGGATTACCTGAACGCCACATTCAACCTCGCATGGGATGCTGGCGAAGTATCGGTTCAACTATATTTGTGGAATTACTCGGCTTCAGCATACCAGCTACTTGCCTCGGCGGTTTCGGATGAAACCCCAAACGTTGACATATCCATGCCCGCATCATGGGGGATCTCAGTCTACGCTCTTGCCGAATACGCTCAGGCCACAGGCGACCAGGCGGTCATGGAATACGCAAAGAAGCTATGGAACTACTACTATGAGGATGTTAAGGAGAGAATATTCAGCGTCTACTTCCGCTCACTCTACCCACATGCGCTCGCAGGCCTAATTCTCGATCCAAAGAATTCAACCTACCTAGATTGGGCAAGAAACGTTTCAGACGCAATCATGAACCTATGGCAGAACATGAATTCTTCAAGCCCAGCATACGGCAGCCTAGTCAACAAGAATTATAAGCAGGCTTTGGAGGAGCACGGCTGGGCCTATGCCCTCCTCACAGCCATGCATAAAGCTACGGGCGAGAGCATCTACAGGGAGAGGGCGAATCTAATTAAAAACTCCATTAAATACTCGAATGAATGGAGCAATCTGAAAGTCTACCTCCTAGACTACGATGGGAAACCATATGTTGAAGCAGCTGGGAACCCGCTTCACCTCTTCAGGGCAACCGAAATGATGTACGCCCTAGCGATAAGCGGAGCCCTATACAATGATCCATTAATGCTGACAGCCGTATCCATGATATGGAGGTTCACTAGGGAGACGCCGCGCGGCCTCTCAATAAGCCTAGACCCGCCTCCAGAATCTAATACTGAAACCCAGCCTATGAGCGCCGCAGCCTTCGGCGTTTGGAAGGCGCTTATGCAGCGCGCCGCGAGGGGAGCGTATATCCAATATTCCAATTCGCCCATCCAGTCTCTACGGTGGGTTGAGGGCGACAGCTGGCAGCTTGAAATAACAGTTAATAATGCGCCTGGCTTCCACACCTCCATTAAGGTTTACACCGGGATGCTCGGTAAGCCTAGAGAAGTGAGGGCTAATGGAAGCCTACTATTGGAGGGTGATGCCTGGACATTCAATCATGAAACTGGAATACTGGAGATTAAGGTTGTTCACCGGAGCAGCGTGCAGGTCAGCATCATATGGGAGAAGCCTGCAACACCAAGCCCGCAGCCGCAATTCCACTTTAAAGCATATCCGGTTGATTTAGGCAGGGTGACCGCTGGCTCAACAGTTAAGCTAACAATTACGGTGGAATATTCGAGCCTCAGCATAACAGTAAACCATGTGGAGTTTGGCAGCGAGTGGCTTAGCCTAGAGACGCTTCTACCCAAAACCTTCATGCGGAGACTAGGAAGCATCATCGACAACGCTACAATAGAAGCTCAGCTCACAATCCCATCAAACGCAACAGCAGGCAAATACACCATACCATTCACCATACACGCCACAAGCCCAGAGGGAGAAACAGCCCAAGCCGGAGCCAACATAACATTCACCATAAGCGAATCAGAAACAGGCGGAATAATTGGAGAAATCTCCAACCTAATCAAAAGAATCAGCGAAGCTGCCGCTGAGGCTGCAAGACGCCTGCTTGGAAACCCAATAGCGCTCATAATATTCATCATATGCGTAGCATGGCTAAGCTACTATGCGCTAAGGAGAAGAGTATAATGTTTAAGCATCGGTAAGGAAGATTCATATAACAGTGAGCGATGATATTAGTTGGGGATTAAGGAGATGAAGCTGAAGTTATTGTTGTCAGCTGTCTTCATGGCTGTAGCTATTTCTGCCGCTGTCTTCCTCTCCCTAGTAGCTCCCTTCATGGCTGAAGGTGCGGCTGAGAAGGTTGGAGGGGAAAGGGAGTCTGCTATTGTGCTGCCTGGATCGATAGAGGTCAAATACGTACTCTTTCTTACGCCTCTAGAGATATGTAATCCCGAGATTGCTACAAAGTATGGTGTTAAAGGCTATTTAGAGATTAAATTTGATAGGGAAAAGTATACTGGTAAAGTTTCTGAAATTGATGAGGCGTCGCGTCTTCTTATAGGCGTTAAGAGGGGTGGTGAAACAAGGATACCGCTGATTCTACGCTTTGTTTCCTACTTTGAGAATATCACTGAGATTGAAGTCGTCTTGGATTCGGCTCCAATGCTCTGGATGGGCAGGAAATCGGGATCGGCTATAGGGGTAACGCTACCTAATGGAACCGTAATCTTCATCAATAAGTATGTTAGGTACGAGCCCTCAGGCATCATTAAAGTGAAGCATAACCAGCCAGTAGAGGTAGTGATGATCGTGAGCATACCGGAAGACTTCCCATTAACAAAGTTTCCTCTGGGCGCCGTTGGGATCGCTATAAAGGATCCTTTAGCCCAGAACCCGTTAAGCTACTTTATAATTGATATGGTTGCTTTGGAGGCCGTAACAATATGATTGTGAAAAGAGGGAGGGAGAATTTTAACCTCATAAACTCCGGTATAATCGCCCTCCTAACATTCATAATGCTATCCACCATATTAGTGCGGCCAGCTTCAGCGCAACAACAGCCTTATGTTGGAGGATACTTAAGTGGTAGCGTGAGAACTACTAACCGAGCTTTATTCTCCTTCCGTTACTCAGCGCCCGCCAGCTTACTTCCATCCAGCGCATGGTTAGGCTCAGTTCTCAGCGTAGCTGGCGTCTCTAGTGGAACAACGCCGAGCGGATGGATTTATCAAAACGGCGCAGCACTCTTTAAGAATAATAGTGTTACATGGGCGCCTCAAACATATTTCGGCAGTCAGCTCATATATTATTATCTAGCGCCTAATGTTGGGAGCGGTAATTCCATAGTATTCTTTGGGAGAGTGGATTACCTCAGCGACTCTTACGTTATACTTTATAGGCTTTACGCATACAACTCATGGGCTCAATATGATAATGATGCCCCCACAATCTACGCATGTTGGCATGAAGCTTGGGATAGCGGTTTCCTAGTGGGGTCGAGGTCGGTGTCGCTTGGACAAAGAGTGTGTCATGTTAGGCATTTTCAGTTTGGTGTGGAAAGCAATCAAGCCATTACAGGGTTAGACTGGCGGGTAACTATCTCAAACACAGCCTACTATTATGATAACCAATGGCGCTATCTTCCAGGCTACTCACTCCGAGGAGACACGGCAGTAATCACTTGGATAGAAAACACACTGTTCGGCGTTGGCGGTCTTTCCTATCCAGGCGTTAATAAAGAATACACTTCTAGCTACAGTGTTACATGGAGATGGATAGGCACAACCATAGGCGACAACGTATTGCTGTGGAGTGACGAGGGAACAATAAGTAACTCAAGAAAACCATTCCAGTAAATACTTCATCCAATTCTACTTCCCCAATAAGAAAAAATATTCCCCAGCGCTGATATGATTGTTGATACTTAAGTATCACGCGGATGCTCTGTCCTTTAACTTTCTATTAAAGTCACGGCGGCGGCCTCCATAAGCTATCTTCTATGCGTTTAGACTTGAAAATATTTAGATGAATGTTTGGTTAGGTTTAACGGTTATTACGCCCTTATAGGGTATTTCCCATATTTTTCCGCCGCTTTATACATTACTAGAGCATTTTCAGGCGGCACGTATCTTGTTAACACGTTCGTTGTACTAAGTATGTAGCCCCCTCCCGGAGCCACGTTTCTTATAAGTCTTTTTACTTCATCTTCAACTTCTTTAGGCGTCCCTAACGGTAACAAATAATCTAAATCTAAGTTGCCCATTAAACATATTTTGTCGCCCCATTCTCTCTTGATGGATATTATGTCTACGCCCGCATTTGGCTGTAAACTTTGAATCCCATCAAAACCGGATTTAATGACGTACCCTATTAGAGGGGTTACGTTTCCATCGCAGTGAAAGACTGCTGGTAAACCTAAACTATGTATTAAGTCGACTTCTTGAGCTATGTAGGGGAAGACGAATTCTTCAAGATGCTTTATCGATATGAATGGACCTTTATCATAAGCTAGGTCGTCGCCCACAAGTATCACGTGCGCTCCAGCTTCGGCAAATAGCTTTATGCTTTCTAGCTCAAATCTGTGAACTTCCTCAATAACCTTCTTGAGCAGATGCGGATATTGATAAAGCGCCTTTATGTAGCCGGTTAAACCCATTAAAGGATACACTGAATCAAATGCTCCACCGACCTGCGCAAAGACGCAGAGATCAGTCTCTCTAGACCATTTCTCAACGCTGCCAGCATTATATAGCGAGATAGGCGGCATCCTAAAATCCCTAAAATCTTCTGGTTCGCTTAATGCGTACTTTAAGTACGCTTTGGTTTTTCCGCTTTCAACCCACTCGTTACCAAAATAATCCCTGTATATGGGATAGCCCTCTCTTGTTCTACCAACTACTTCAGTCTTGGGACCGCCATCGAGACCGATATTCACTAGGTCCATGTTTAATAATTTTCTAACTTTAACATGGGCTTTAAACCAATCTGTTATTGTTTCGCCTAATAAAGCAGATACGAGTTCATCATGTATTTGAAGCTCTCCCTTCGGCACTTTATCCGGCTCTTCGATATCTAGAGCCCTATAAACTCTTTCAATCTTATCCATTTTGCTCTCTCCGGATTCTTCAAGGTTTTAAGGATATTTGATGCTATATTCTTATTAATCCTTAAATAAGAATATGTTTCCCAATAATGGTGATCTTTATGGCGACCGATAAAACCCCCTATGAAAGGATTCTCGCCGTATTTGAAGGGAAGGGAAGCGAGAAAGTTCCATGGAACATTAGGCATGAGTTCTGGTATTATTATAATCGCGCCAAGAATACCCTGCCAATCGAGTACATGAGTATGAGTTTACTTGATGTATGCTTGGAGTGGAACGCTAGTTGGAGGTGTTATTCTGGTTACTTCACTGAAAGCTTCGTCAAAGTCTCCTACGCTGATGACGTTGAAGTCAACAGGTTTACTAAAGATAATGTTGTCGTAACCGAGTTAAAGACTCCTAAAGGCATATTGAGACAGATGCAGATCATGGATGACCTAAAGTTAACGTCAAGAATAGTAGAATACCCCATTAAAAACTTAGAGGATTTAAAGATCATGGAGTATGTTTTAGAGCGCGTTAAAGTAGAGTTTGACCGGGAAATTTACGGTCGGATGGAGAGGAACCTTAAGGGTCAGGGAATGGTTTCATATTTCTTTCCAAGGTCGCCTTACCAGAGACTCATACTTGAATACATGGGTTTGGAGAGAACTATGAGCTTTTTGCTCAGATATAAGAGGGAAATTGAGGAGTTTATGAGGACCATTAAAAGTTCAAATGATATTTTTTATGAGGTTATGGCTGATACTCCAATTAAAATCTTTAACTTAGGTGAGAACATAGATGTTAGAATGACTCCTCCGAAAATATTTGAGAGGTACTGTCTCCCATACTATAGGGAAAGAGCTGACTACTTACATAAGAAAGGCAAATATGTGCATATACATGTTGATGGTTATGCTAAGCCTTTACTGCAACTTTTGAGGGAGTCAAGTTTAGACGGAGTTGAGGCGTTAACAGTCAAACCAGTGGGAGACATGACCCTTAAAGATATAGAAGATTTTCTGGGCGATGAAATGGTGATATTGGATGGAATACCGTACATATACTTTATAGAGGAAGCGGTGAGCGAAGACAAATTTAAAGAATTTGTGAAGGAGATAATAATAAGATTTCGAGATAGGCTGATACTAGGGATCTCAGATGAGCTACCGCCACCAGCCAGCATACAGAGAGTGAAAATAGTTCCAAAAATAATAGACGAAGTCTCCCGCCGTTAAACGTCTAAAATCTTAGATGCTTTCCATTAGGCTCATATATCATGTAAATACATAAATAATTATTTCATGTTAGAGGCAGGCGCATCTAAAGTTAGAATCACTCCACCCATAGGAGTCCCAATGGATGGTTACGCGTCTAGAGATAAGCCGTCTCAGGGAGTCCACGACCATTTATACGCTAGATGTTTAACCATTAGCAACGGGGAACATAATTTAGCGCTAGTCTCCATGGATCTTCTTTATGCAACTAGAAATTTAACTGAAAAAGTTAGGGAAGTAATATCGAAAGAAATTAGCTTTCCAAAGGAGTCTGTAGTAGTTACGGCGGTTCACAACCATTCAGGTCCATCGATAGTAGGTTTTCACACAGCATCACAATACCTCTTTCTTGAGGAATACCTTAATCTTCTACCCGGCCTAGTATCCTCCGGTGTTATTAGAGCTTTCAATTCTAGGAGAAAGGCTAAAGCTGGCTACGGGAAGGGTGAAGTTAAAGGGTGGACGATCAATAGGAGAAGACCCATCACGGGCACGCGGGATGAGCATCTTGCAGCCCTTAGATTTGAGGATTATGAGGGTAGACTTATATCCGCCCTAGTAAACTATACCTGTCACGCAGTTGTTTTAGGCGCGAACAACTTCATGATCTCTGGTGATTATCCGGGCTACGTCTCTAGAACTGTCGAAAACATTGAGGGCGGCGTATGTCTGTTCCTTAATGGAGCGTTTGGAGATATAAACCCTCTAACTCCTAGAACAAGAATTGATAGGGTTTATGATAGAAGCATGGGGCGCTTTGAAGACGCTGTTCATATGGGTAGATCTATAGGTGGAGAAGCCGTAAAAATCCTGAATTCCGTTGAATGTCGAGACGATTTAACATTATCTTTCGCTTACAGGAAAGTTCGACTTAAACTTAAGTCCATTCCTGAGATTACTGAAGAAGAGATAGCTACGCTTAGAGCCAAGCTTAAAGAAGCAAGTGGCAAAGAAACTGAGGAAATTAAGTTTAAATTATTGACGGCTAAGTCCCTTAAGCTTATCCGCACCATGTTTCCATACGGCTTTACCGACGTAGAGGTCCAAGGGTTTAGGATTGGAAGTTTTATAGCGGTTTTATTGCCGGGTGAAGTATTTGTAGATCTAGGTCTAGCGATTAAATCTTATTCTAAAGCTGATGTAACTATGGTTGTCGGATGCTCTAACGACATGCTCGGATATATACCAACAGAGGAGGCCTTTGAAGAAGGAGGATATGAGACAAACCTTCCTGTATGTATTGTTGAGCGGGATGCTGGTAAAAAACTCGTAGAGACGGCATGCAGTGTTATAGATGATCTTCTTTCTTCCTAGAACATATTATTTTAGCCACTCAGGTATCCGCTGTCCCTTTAGCAAATCTTCAAGGCTCTCTCTTTCCCTTATTATGGTATATTTTCCATCTTTAACTAAAACTTCAGCGCACCTTGGCCTAGAATTATACTGCGAACTCATCACGAAACCATATGCTCCAGCGTTTAATATCGCAAGCAAATCCCCCTCATGAACTTCTGGGAGAAGTCTATCTCTAGCTAATATATCGCCGGATTCGCAGAGAGGCCCAGCTACATCATAAACTTCCTTTCCGTCTTCACTGATCTTATTTGCGACGATCACATGATGATATGCGCCATACATGGCCGGCCTAATCAGTATGTTGAATCCAGCGTCAACCCCAACAAACTTCTTAAATGGTGTGACTTTAATCGTGTTAACCCTAGTTAGAAGTATGCCTGCATCACAAACTATGTAACGGCCCGGCTCAACACAAAAGAATGGTTCTCCAAGATCGTATTCCTTAACCTTGCTCTTAAATAGGTAAAGCATCTTATCCGCAAACATTTCTACATCCAAAGGTTTTTCTCCAGGCCTATATGGTACACCTAACCCGCCGCCGAAATCTATGAATTCAAATGTTATATTGAGGCTCCTACAAATTTGACCAGCTATCTTCAGCAGTTTCTCAGCGGCTAATAAGAATGGTTCAACGTTTAGTATTCCGGATCCTATATGCATATGTATGCCGAAGCGTTTTACACCCGCATTAAGTGCCATCCTATATGCTTCAAGGATATCTGCTTCCCAGATGCCGAATTTTGAGTTTCTACCAGCTGTAATTACATGCTCATGATGCCCAGCTCCGATTTCCGGGTTAACCCTAAAGGATAATACTTCCGGAACATTAACCTTAAGAAGTCTCCTTAATTGAGATAAGGAGTCGATGTTAATTATAACCCACGAATCTATGAGAAACTTAATCTCGTCGTCCCTAACGCTTGTTCCCGTGAAGAGAATCTTCTCCGGTTTAAAGCCGGCTTTAAGCGCTAAAAAGACTTCTCCGGGGCTTACAGCATCCAAGTGAGCGCCTTCATTATTAAGAATCTTTAGAACAGCCAAGCTGGTGTTAGCTTTAGCGGAGTAATAAATTCTAATTTTATTGTAATACTTGAGTAGCGCGTTTTTTAGTTCTCGGAAATTCTCACGTATACGATTTTCGATCAGTACATACAGTGGAGTATCGAAATTATCTGCAAGTTCTGTAGCTGATACGCCGTCTATGTAGAGTATTCCCCCTCTATTCTCAAGAAATCTATGTGGGAGAAACACGGGCTTACACCCTAGAGGGACAATTTCGCTAAACGTATCCTTTAGCAACCATTAACTCCGCACTCAATATTCCAGCGCCGGCTGCCCCTCTAATAGTATTATGGCCTAAGCAAAGGTACTTTACTGACATGATCGGGTCGCTGCGTATCCGTCCGACAGTAACGCTCATTCCTTTGCCAGCGTCTCTGTCTAGCCTGGGCTGCGGCCTATCTATCTCATCTTTAACAACTATTGGTCTTTCGGGGGCTGTTGGAAGCTTAAGCCTCTGCGGCTCGCCAATAAAGTTTCTGAAAGCCTCCTTAACCTCCTCTACTGTCGGCTTATCTTCTAAATCAACGCATATAGCTTCTAAATGACCATCTTTAACGTTAACCCTATTACAGCTGGCGCTTACAATTACATTAGCGGGTCTAACCCTCTCACCGTCAAACGTCCCAAGGATCTTTTTAGTCTCATTTTCAATCTTCTCTTCCTCCTTAGCGATATAGGGAATAATGTTATCAATTATGTCGAGAGAAGGCACGCCTGGGTAGCCTGCTCCACTTAAAGCCTGCATTGTTACGACGATAACTCTCTTTAAACCGAATTTCATTAAGGGCTTTAGGGTTAAAGCTAACTGTATAGTTGAACAGTTAGGGTCTGTTGATATGAAGCCGCTCCAACCCCTCCGCCGCCTCTGAATAGGTATAAGCTCAAGCTGTTCGGGGTTAACTTCGGGTATTAGAAGCGGGACATCCTCATCCATTCTATGAGCTGCCGCTTTGCTGATCACCGGAAACTCCATAGCAAATTTCTCCTCGATTGGTCCAGCTATATCGCCGGGTAAAGCGGAGAAAACTAAATCCACATCGCCAACTTCTTTAACCGAATTAAGATCCGTATTAACAACGGTCATTTCGCCTATTTCTTTAGGCATATCTGTCTCCATTCTCCAGACGCACGCATCCTTATACTTTTTGCCAGCTGAACGTTCAGATGCTGCTAACACCGTCACCTCGAACCACGGATGATTTTCCAGAAGCTGAACGAAACGCTGCCCCACGGCACCCGTCGCCGCTAATATCGCTACACTTTTACGCTTCAAGCGCATCCCTCACAACATCAATAGCTTCTTTAATTTTCGTTTCATCAATAAATATATTTATTGTCGCCTTACTTGTTGTGACCTCAATAATGTTTATGTTTTTAGAGGCTAGTGCACCAGCTATCTTCGCAATCCAGCCGGGCGAATCGACGAAGATTGGGTGCGATACTTCAATGAGCCCAATATTTGTTAGGCAGCTCAATGCTTTAATAACGCTCAAACCATGCAGCTTACTCATCAAGTCCTTTAGGTTCTGCGTCATAACAAATACTGTGATCGACTTTCTTCCAGTACTAACCCCAAATATCTCATTTCCGGCAAGTATAGCAAATATTTGGCTCAAGTTTTCCGGCGTTATATCACATATCAGGCTTATGGCGGCTAAACCCTCTTTCTCCTTAATCTCGAAAGAGTTTGAGTTAAAAACGCCGATTATCTCAGTTCCAGGAGACCTCAGATCCCCCGATGAAAAACTGATAACTTTCAGCTTTTGCCCCGGAAGCTTATACTTTAGGGCTTCAGCCTTAATTATTTTAGCGCCTCCGTGAGCTAATGCAAACATTTCATGAATATCTATTCTATCTATTGTCCGCGGGTTCTGAACTATTTTTGGATCAGCTGACAAGACTCCTTCAGTCTCCTTGACAAGTATAACTTCATCCGCTTTCAAGCAGTTCGCTAGTATGAGGGCTGTTGTATCGCTTCCACCTCTTCCGAGAGTTGTTACATTTCCATCTTTATCCCTTCCCAGAAAGCCGCAGACAACAACTATCTTCCTCTTTGAGATAAGCGGCTCAACATACTTGCCTACTCTCCTGCAAGTCTCATCCATAAATGGTTTAGCATCTCTAAAGTTCGAATCTGTTATGATCGGCCACTCCTCGTGGCTTGGCTCAAGATAAACAGCGTCTGCGCCCAAAGCTTTTAGAACTGAACAAAATATTCGTGCACTGGTTCTTTCGCCCATTGAAACTATGTCGGCATAGTCTTTGTCACTTATGTCTCCTATTTGCGAGATTATTTTAATTAGGTTGTTGGTCGTGTCGCCCATTGCTGAGACGACAACAACAACTTCTTCAAAATTAGCTTTTACAACCATTTCGGCAGCTTTTCTTATTTTCTCCCCACTTGAGAGATCTGCTCCGCCAAATTTTACGACTACCCTGCCACCCATTGGAACGTAGTCTTCCTCCTAAATCTGCCCTAATATATCATCCATAGTGTAGATTCCAGGCTTCTCTTGCTTATAAACCCAATTAACAGCATACAATGCTCCTTGAGCAAAAACGCTTCTCGAAAAGGCTGTATGCTCAATGCGTATCATCTCATATGGGCCAGCCACTATGATCTCATGTATCCCTGGAACCCCGCCAGCTCTAACTGCTAAAATCTCTAGCTCACTTGGCTTCCTAACGCTTATGCCTTCTCGGCCATAAGATACATTTGAATAACCTCTTATCTCTGAAATTATTTCACCTATTTTTTTCGCCGTTCCACTGGGCGCATCTCTTTTACCTGAATGATGGATTTCCACTATGCTGAAATCGTATCCCTCTGGAAACGCTTTCATCGCGCGTAAAAGCCTAAACAATATGTTCACGCCTATAGCGTAGTTTGGGGAGAAAACGGCGGGAACCTTGTTTGAAACGGCCTCCACGATCTTTTTCATCTGTTCATTGGTGAAGCCTGTAGTTCCCATGACGATCTTCCTGCCTAAATTGGCTACCACTGGCAGATTGGCGACTTCGGCCTCAGGTGTAGTGAAGGATACATACACGTCCGCCTCTTTGACGGCTTCAGGGATTCTTGTTGGGTCAACGATCTTGACTTCTAAATCGCAGATTCCGCTCTCTCTTAAAGTTTTACCTATGTTAGGGTCATCTTTAGCTGCGATGGCGCCGACAACCTTGAAATTTCTTGCAACGGCTTCCCGTATTAGCGTGCTACCCATCCTGCCAGTTGCGCCAGCTACACATATTTTAATATTGGTCGTACGCTAAACCCTCCCAAAAGCGCTCATCGTATAAACGTCTACTTAAGTCTACATCAAAGAAGTCTTCTATGGGCTTAAGGATCTCAGGATTCTTCTCGTAAACGGTTCTTGCAGCGTTTAAAACAACCTCTAGACCCCTTTTAGTCATCTTTCCAAGTGGGCGTCTGCAGGGACCTGAAGGCATGCCTAATATGTTCATGAGCGTTTTACACGGAACCGGGTTACGAAATCTACAGGAAACTTTACCATATGGGGTTTCCTCCTCAGTTCTAACGGTTACTATCGAGAAGAATGGTTTGAGAGCCTCAAGAAGCGTTTCAGCCTCTTTATGCCTATTTTCAAGAATCGCCCTCGTAAATCTTTGAACGGCCCCCGGTGCCACGTTTGAAGCAACAGAGATCACACCGCTAGCGCGTATTTCCGGGCTAATCATCATCTCGTAAGTTTTATCGTCATCACCAGATAATATGTCAAAATCCTCGCCGCATAGCCTTCTAGTCAATTTCATGTTCTCGATATTTCCGGTTGCTTCTTTTACAGCCCTAATATTTTTAAATTTAGAGTGAAGGATCGCCAAATCCTGTGGCAAGAGCTGGGTTCCAGTTCTTCCCGGGATCACATACGGTATCATTTGGACATCTGGAAAAGCCTCCGCAATTGGCTCGACGTATTCCTTTCTTATCTCAAGCGAGCTCGGTCCGTTATAGTATGGGTCTACAAGTAAGATGCATCTGATACCGAAATCATACGCTTCCCTCGTCATTTCCATAGTTTTCTCGGTGCAATTACTCCCTGTTCCTCCTATAACAGTGCATTTTCCGCCAGCAACCTCGTATGTCTCTCTAATAACCCTAATGCTCTCTTCATGAGTTAACGTTGGGCTCTCGCCAGTTGTTCCGACTGCGAGAACTCCGCTGACGCCTTCCTTGACTTGGAACTCAACTAGTCTTCTAAGCCCTTCTAAGTCGACGTCGAAATTGTTTTTCATTGGCGTTATTAAAGCGGTATAACATCCCTCAAATCTTTTTATGCTCATACTTCTTACCCCTCTTAGCGACAATCTTGAATAAACTTAATTATTATTTATGTTTTTCGTTTCTTTTTTACGAAAAACGTATCAAAAATACAGAATTATTTTACGTTTTTCGAAAATATTTTTAAGACTTAATGAATCATTTAAAATTGTGGATCAAGTTGACTTAAAAATACTGCGTATATTAAAGGAAGACGCGAGAGCTAAGTATACGGAGATAGCGAATAAAGTTGGTTTAACAGAGGGAGCTGTGAGAAGGAGAATAAAGCAATTGAGAGAAAAAGGGGTGATAAAAAGGTTTACTATCGAAACGAGCATTGATATTGAGGGGATAGTTCTTGTTGAAACTGAGCCGGCTAAAACGAGGGAAGTGACTCAAGAAATAAGGAAGATTACAGATAGAGTATTTGAGGTTTCAGGCGAATATGATATAGCGGCTCTCATCCAAGCTTATACGATTGAGGAACTTAACGCCAAGATAGATGAGATAAGAAATTTACCTTGGGTTTTAAATACTAAAACCCTTATAAAACTCAAGGATTAAAATATATGCAATAAGCGGAAGACCTCATTAAATGGCTTTGAGAGCACGGTACATCCGTCTATACGCCATTTCAAGATCCTTATCTTTGGAGAGAGCTTTATATATTTCCTTATAGAACCTCACGAATCCTTCCGAATCTTTAGTTTCAATAATCTTTTTTAGTTTTAGAGCATTAGACACAAATTTATCAATATATTTGACTGAGTGCTCATTATTCATCTGAATCGATGCGTAGAGCGATGGATCCTCCGTCATGACGGCTTCGCTTAATGTGAACTGCAGCGTGAATGTTGTTCCACCAAGCTGCTTCAACATACATGTATCCTCTTCGCTAACAATTGATGCAAAAACAATGTTTATGAAGTGTGTTAAAGATAGGGTTAAAGCCATAATTCTATCATGAGTATGGCAGTCTACGGGAATTATAGTAGCCTCCGGGAAAATCTCCTTTGCTAAGCTCTCTTCAAGCTCTGGATCGCTAACCGGTATTAGGGCGATCTTCTCACCAGCCATCTCTTGCGCACCAGATCCAAAAAGCGGATGAATAGATAAAGTTTTTAATCCTAGCCTAGAAGCTTCCTTTAGAACCGGGAGAATGCCAGATTTAAGCGAAGATATCTCGGCGACGATCGAACCCTTCTTCAATTCTAGCATAATTTCAGATATAACTTTCGGTGTAATTTCTATTGGTGTCGCCACTAATAATAGATCAGCATCTTTTGCAGCTTCAACGCCGCTTTTACATGCTTTAATACCTAAGGATCTAGCGATTAAAGCGGCTTTCTCCATATTTATATCAAATATTGTAACATAATGACCGTGATCGAGAAAATATCTTGTGAACCATGATCCCATCCTTCCCGCTCCACCGATTATTGCGACAAACAATTTTTAAACCTCCAAAACTTTCTTATCCCACATTTTCTTGGCATCTAAAGCTTCACGTTGCACCCGTTTTGACTCCTCAAGTAGTAACTCCAAGATTTTAAGCGAAAATCCTTCATCTATACCATGTCTCCGGCTAAAATCTACAATTTTCGTCTTTAACTCATTTTCAATCACGGGATCCTCAATGGGCATATTGTTTCTAGCCTTTATTTCACCTATTTTTCTCGCTAAAACTAACCTTTCACCGGATAAGCGAATTATCTCAAAAGTTAGTCTAGCTATCTCATCTCTAAGGATCTTTAGATCCTCTAGGTCGCTGGTCTTCAAGAATTTCCCTCCAATAAAAAGAATATTTTGTCATTAACATATAAAATATCTTTCCAGAAGACCGATAACGCTTAATAGCGCCGCATGACCCATAAATTTAGCTTGGAGGCAAATTAAACATGCATCTATTGAATTTTAAGGGTTTGTCTGGACAACAAATTATGGAGATTGTTAATAAAGGCTTAGAGGTAAAATACAGTCCAGAAAAATATCGAGGTTCTTTAAGCGGAAAAACTTTGGCAATGATATTTCAGAAGACGTCGACAAGAACTAGAGTTTCCTTTGAGGTTGCAATGACTCAAATGGGAGGGCACGCCATATATATGGATTGGAGAGCAACAAACTTTACAATAGCGGACATATATGATGAGACGCAGTATCTTTCACGAAACGTTGACTGCATTCTAGCCAGAACATTGAGGCATGCGGATCTTCAAGTCATGGCTAAGGCGTCAAAAGTACCCGTCATAAACGGCTGTGATGAAAAATATCATCCGACCCAAATAATAGCTGACCTAATAACGATGAAGGAGAAGAAGGGTACGCTGGAAGGAGTTAAAGTTGTATATGTAGGCGTACATAACAATGTATGCAACTCCCTGGTAGAAGCTTGCACAAAAGTTGGCATAGAAATAACGACCGTTACACCAATCTTCAATGAACCGTCAAGAGATGATGATCTTTTGGAGGAGGCTGAGAAATCCGGGCTTTGGAAGAGAACATTAGACTTCAAAGAAGCCATTAGGGATGCGGACTTTGTCTACACAGATACTTGGGTTGACATGGAGTTCTTTTCAGACCCAAGGTATGCCGAAGAGAAGGAGAGGCGAATGAAACTTATGATGCCATATCAGATAAATAAGGAAAATATGGCTGAAAGCAGTGCTTGGATAATGCATGACATGCCAATCCACCGTGGATATGAGATAAGCTCAGACATGATTGAGGATCCAAGGTCAATAATATACGAGCAAAGCGAAAATAGGCTCTATTCAGCTAAAGCTGTTCTCCTCAAAGTTCTAGGCTTCTATTAGATAGAGCAGCTTCACCTTCTCCTTCATCTAATTGAAAGGGTCCTTAAGCCATAACCCTTAAATAAGCCAGTTCATTCCAAAAATATGTCTAATTTAGGTGAAGGAGATTGAGTAGCGAGAACCAGTGGCCTGAAGAGTGGTATGAAAAATACCTGCTCTTTGGTAAGTGGAGCTTTAAGGATGTTGAGGTAAAGGACCCTGGGCTTAAGAGGTATATATGCCTTAGACCCATAATCGTGCCGCTCTCTATGGGTAGGCATGAACACAATAGGTTTGCAAAGTCGGAAGTAAATATTGTTGAGAGACTGGTTAATCAGCTTATGCGCCCGGGAAAGAATGCCGGTAAAAAAGCCAGAGCGATAAAATTCGTGAAGAATGCTTTTGAGATAATTCACCTTCAAACTGGAAGGAATCCTATTGAAGTTTTAGTTAGAGCCGTTGAAAATGCGGCGCCATGTGAGGATACGACTAGAATAATGTACGGTGGAATAGTTTATCACCAGTCTGTCGATATATCGCCGCAGAGGAGGGTTGACTTAGCATTACGCTGGATTGCTGAAGGAGCTAGGATGGCGGCGTTCAGTAACCCAAAAACCTTTGAGGAATGTTTGGCTGAAGAAATAATCCTGGCGGCGAACAAAGATTTAAAGAGCTACGCTATACAACGCAGAAATGAGCTGGAGAGAATAGCTTTACATGCCCGTTAATCTCACTAACTCAAAATAATTACGCGTTAAATCCATAATTTCAACTTTTCTGGTTTATAGGAAAAGATAAATTAACCTACTTAATATTCGCATTTATAAGTGATTAACTAGGGGTGCTGACCTGTAGAAATGATCATGCTCATAAAAAATGGTTTCGTTTATGATCCTTTGAATGATGTAGACGGCGAAATAATGGACATATGCGTTAAGAACGGTAAAATAGTTGAGGAAGTTGATGAGCGCGAGGCAAAAACCATAGATGCTTCTGGAATGATAGTTATGCCGGGCGGAATTGACATACATACACACATTGCTGGATCAGAGGTTAATTCTGGAAGGCTACTGAGGCCAGAGGACCACGTTTATGATGTTGAACCAAAAACGTCATTGACTAGGTCGGGCGTCGGATACTCGGTTCCATCCACCTTTACAACTGGCTATAGGTATGTACGGATGGGCTACACTTTCCTCTGCAACCCCTCCATGCCCCCTCTAGAAGCTAGACATACCCATGAGGAGCTGGAGGACACCCCAATAGTTGACAAGATGACGTTCCCGCTTCTAGGAGACTGGTGGTTCGTTCTGGAATATTTGAGAGATGGTTTAATTAAAGAATGCGCTGAGCACGTAGCCTGGATGATTATGGCAACCAAAGGCTACGCTATCAAAATAGTGAACCCTGGAGGCTTAGAGGCGTGGGGTTTTGGCAGAAATGTTAAGGGTTTAGATGACCCAGTCCCATACTTTAATGTGACTCCAAAGGAGATTGTTCGCGGATTATGTACGGTGAGCAAAATTCTTGGTTTGCCGCACACCATTCACGTTCACACAAATAGGCTTGGTCAGCCGGGCAACTACGTTACAACGATTGAGACAATGGATTGTGTGAAGGATCTGGCGCTGTCCGATAGACCAGTTATCCATATTACGCACTGCCAATTTAGCGCCTTTAAGGGTGATAGCTGGGCAAACATGAGGAGTGGAGCTGAGGAGATCGCGAGGTATGTTAACGCCCACAAACATGTGACTTTAGACATGGGTCAAGTTATTTTCACGGATACGACTACTATGACTGCAGATGGTCCGTGGCAATATACTCTCTACGAGTTAAGCGGGAATAAGTGGGTTAACCACGATGTTGAGGTTGAGACGAGCTCGGGAATAGTTCCATTTAAGTATAGGAAGAAGAGCTATGTGCATGCGACGATGTGGTCTATCGGGCTTGAGCTAGCCCTTCTAATAAAAGATCCATGGAAAATCTATCTTACAACGGATCATCCTAATGGCGGCCCATTTACAGAATACCCTCAAATAATATGCTGGCTAATGAGCAGAAAGACTAGAGAAAGGATACTAAAGAAGATAAACAGGAAGGCTAGAGCTAAATCTCTGCTTCCAAGCATAGATAGAGAGCTCACGTTCTATGAGATAGCGATAATTACAAGGGCTGGGCAAGCGAAAGCCTTAGGCTTAAAGAATAAGGGGCATTTAGGGGTCGGCGCCGACGCAGACATAGCGATATATAATGTTAATCCAAGAAAAATCGATCCTTCAGCCGACTACAAAGTGATTCGTAAAGCATTCGCTAGAGCCGCGTATACAATTAAGAGCGGAGAGATCGTTGCTAAAGATGGCGAAATAGTTAAGGCCTTTGATGGAAAAACATATTGGATAAATTTCGCGGGCATGTCGCTTGCAAGTGATGCATCTTTAAATGCGGTGGCGAACTTGAAGAAAAAGTTTAGAGAATATTGGACTGTTGAATTTGACAATTACTTTATTCCGGAAAGGTATCTTAAGGCCTCGATGCCAATTACCTTAGAGGTTAAGGGGGTGTGAGAAATAATTTTCAATATTACTCCTAAATATGAGTTTAGGGTTCCCATATATGCGGACTGCCTATCTCCGGATGTTTTTGACGGAAAAAGCGTAGAAGAAATAGTGAAGCTAAAAGTTTGGGAAGGCAATAAGATACGCTGCCTGAACGACCTGTTCAACGTGACGCTTGAAAGATCTGGTGGCGACGAGATTATAATGTATCTTACTGGAAACTTTATCAAGGTTCGAAAAGTTGGAGCAAACATGAGCAGGGGGAAAATTATCGTAAACGGTAATATTGGCATGCACTTGGGTGAAGGAATGAGTGGTGGTGAAATAATAGTTAATGGTTACGCTGATTCTTGGGCTGGAGGCTCAATGAAAGGTGGTAGAATCGAGATCAACGGTTCAGCTGGCGACGGTCTCGGCGCCCCGTATCGTGGAAGCACTGAAGGCATGAGGGGTGGATCAATAGTTGTGCATGGTGACGCTGGTAGGGAGGTTGGATGCTTAATGAGGGGTGGGCTGATCAGGATTTATGGTTCTGTCAAACACTTTGTTGGCGTGAACATGATTGAGGGAACAATACTTGTTCACGGAGATTGCGCTGGTAAGGCTGGGGGCGGCATGCGGGGAGGAAGAATAATTATATGCGGCCATGTTCCATCGATTCTCCCAACATTCTCAATAGACGATGTAAGGCCCAGCGTCAATGTTGATGGAGAAAAAATAATTGGGCCATTCTATCGTTTTATAGGAGATATGGCTGACGATGGCGACGGAAGACTTTTTATATCGAAGCCTAAGAACCCGCATCTAGCATCCCATGAAAAGTATCTGCAGTAATCGGGTTAAGGAGGTTTTTCTTATTGATTCCAAGCGTGAATAGCGAAGCTATGAAAATTGTTAAAGAAATATGCGAGAACCCTGAAAAATACAACGTTACTGTTGAAAAAAGCTGCTTAGGAGCGCATGTAATTGACGCTGGAATAAAAGCTGGGGGAGGCTTTTTAATAGGTAAACTCATCGTAGAGATATGCTTAGGCGGCTTAGGCGAGGCGCAACTTTCACTTATGCACCTAGGCGAATTAGATATCCCATCGGTGAACGTTTATACCGATTACCCTTCAATTTCAACGTTGGGTTCACAAATGGCTGGTTGGAGAATCAAGGTCGGCGAGTATACCGCTATGGGGTCTGGGCCTGCTAGGGCTCTAGCTCAAAAGCCTAAAAGCATATATGAGAAGATCGGTTACAAAGATGAGTTCGGTGAATCGGTGATCGTTTTAGAGTCTTCTAGAGAGCCTCCGGAAGAAGCTATTGAAATGATCGCCGAAGCTTGCCGTATATCGGCCGAGCGCCTATTTATTGTGGTTGCGTCAACCTCGTCTATAGCTGGCTTAACGCAGGTTTCCGGTAGAATAGTTGAGGTAGGCATGTATAAATTAATTGAGCTCGGCTTAGATCCGGGCATAGTGTCCTACGCTTTTGGGCAAGCGCCTATACCGCCACCACATCCAGATGTAATTGAATCTATGGGTAGATCGAATGACGCCATACTATATGGAGGCTCGGCCTATTATGTTGTGAGGCATAAGGATGATAGCTATTTGAAGAGCATCGCTGAAGAAGCCGTCTCATCATCTTCGAAGGATTATGGAAAAACATTTGCGGAAATATTCAAGGAGGCTGGGCAAGACTTTTATAAAGTTGATTCGAAGATATTTGCCCCGGCAAAGATAACTATTGTGAACGAGAAGACTGGAAGGATATTTACCGCTGGAAGAATAAATGTAGATCTTTTAATGAGATCCCTCAATTACTGTTAAGCATCAATTCAAGTAAGTCCACCGACCTTCGTGGACGCTTCTCTTTTCCTTTTTGACATCTTAATCAGAAGATCAATGAGCCTACTATCCTCCACAGGCTTAGTTTTCACCATGCCCTTTGACTCCGCCCTCCTGAAGATTTCTTCACCCATTTCTGTACGCACTATTGTCAGAGACCAACCTTCAAGCCCTAACCCCCCAACAGATATATCGGCTAGCTCCGCAGAGAAGTCTGGACACACACTACAGAAACTACATGCGTAATCTTTAACTTCCTTCAGCGATAACGCCTTAACTTCGCCGCTCCTCATTTTCAGCAGCATCTTGCCCTTTATATTGATTTTTACTACCTCGCTCGGCAGGATGCCCATTTTCTCTTGCAGAAAATGCTTAATTAAACCTTCATATGTGAAGCTCTCACTACAGAAGAGGCCCACTGTAAACTTTACGGAGTCAGCATACTTCTTTAATGGAAGCATTTGCATTCTTCTAAATGCATGTATCTGACATGGTGTTCCAACAAAGGCCAGTCTTCCAATTTTCTTCTGGACGCCTTCTCTAAGTGCAAGCATGTTGGGAGAATAAGTGTACCTAGTTCCCGCGTTTTCAAGCATATCGCTCTTTGAAAGAGCAAGTTTTGGAACAGCTTTTAAAGGCTCTTGAGGGCTTTTACCAGATAAAGCTGCCCCATTAATTAGACCTTCTTCTAGCGCGAATATTAGAAGAGAAGTTACGACCCCACCATCTTGGCAAACGTTTAGTATATCGCTACTTGTCGTTTGGGCTACGACAACTCGCCTATAAATACCAAACTCTTCCTCAGCGCTACGCTTTCTCCCAAAGACAAATTCCTCTAGCGACGGCATGGAGAAGTCGAATCTTGGACATATTTGAGCACATATGCCACACACCTTGCAGTCACTAACGATTTTAGGCGCACTATCAATGTATTCGAGGCAATTAAATGGGCATGAAACAACGCATGTTGCGCATCCAACACATAGACCTTGCTCGACAACCGCTTTCTTTAAAGTCTCCTCAAAACCAACTTTTTGAAGAGGCATATTTTTAATCCTCCAACCTCCATACTCTATCAAGAGTAAATCTAAATATCCTACGCAAGATAAAATATTTCTGAATAAGCAACTATTTTACCTTAAGGAAGGGTTTTGATGCGCTTAGACGACCTGTTCAGCGAATCTTTAAGGGTTAGTTCACAAGAATATCTCCGCCTAATTGAGCATGTTAACCAGATTTTATCTGAGGAGGAGAAGGGTGGAGGAAAACTGATAACCCTTGGCAAGCTTATCTATGTTCCTCCCGCTGGAGAAGCAATCATTATAGGAGATATCCATGGAGATCTGACGAGTTTAAAGCATATATTGTCTGAAACAAAGTTCGTTGAGAAGGCGCTGGCGAAACATGACATTTACTTGATTTTTCTCGGCGATTATGGAGACAGAGGCATATATTCGCCAGAAGTCTACTATGTAATCTTAACGTTAAAGAAGTTTTTCCCAGAGAAAATTATACTTCTTCAGGGCAATCATGAGGGGCCTGAGGATCTGCTGGCTTATCCGCATGATCTGCCATATCGCTTAATGAGGAGATTTAAGGCGGATGGATTAAGGATCTATAGCGAGCTGAGCTTTCTTTTCAGGCGCTTTTATACAGCCGCAATCGTGGAAAATAGGTTTGTGATGCTTCACGGTGGCGTTCCAAGCGAAGCTAAGAGTTTAGAGGATTTGGCGTTCGCGTATAGAAAACATCCGTTTGAGAGCCATCTAGAAGAAATTTTATGGAATGATCCAAGCGATGATATATGTGGCAAAAAACCTTCTCCACGCGGAGCTGGGTATCTGTTTGGTGAAGATGTCACCAAGAGATTTCTCGAAATTTTGAATGTTAAGCTTGTGATTAGAGGGCATGAGCCGACCTTCAATGGATATAAAATTAATCATGGCGGGAAAATCCTAACACTGTTCTCTAGGAAAGGGAGCCCATATTATAATGCTTACGCGGCGTATGCTATGTTAGACCTATCTATTGATCCAGATTCTACATGTATAGAGAAATTCATCAGAAGTTTTTAAATGAAAACGTAAGCCAGTTTTAGATTAATTTACGTCTCTTTTAAACCTAAAAACTTTTAAACCAATATAAAAGAAATGTTAAACGGAGACAACCAAATAGATGCGGGTGAAAATCTGCTCTACAGGATAAACTTGACAAAGATTGAGGGAGAGGGAGACTTCCCTTGCCCCTCATGCGGAAATATAATATCGCCGGAAGATGAAAGTAACTTAAATTATGAAATAATAGACGTGAAGATGGATTCTCAGGGGAGGCTTAAAGAGCTGCTGATTGTCTGCAAAAAATGTGGAAGCGAAATATGTTTAGAGGGGTTTGAACTGCTAGATGATCTAGAAAGTCTTGAAGAATCTGAGGAAGTGGGGGAAGAGATAGAGGATTCTACTCTATAAAAACGGTTAAATTTTTATAGCGTTTTGAATCGGGGTGAAGCATTGGATCTAAAGGGTTACTATACATCCACTATTGGAAGCTTTCCCCTAGAGGATTCTGACGCTAATAGGGAGAGATGTATAAAAGACTTGGTTGCTTTAGGAATAGATTTCCCAGCTTATCCGCAGCTAAGCGATATGGGAAGACAATTCCTGGACGATCTTGTGGCTCAAAATTGCGGGATAATTTATGAACGTAATAGGTACAGGCTGGTAGGTAAAGATATAGATGTTGATGTTAAACCACCCGGACTTAAACCCTTCTCATGGACTATGAAGTATGTAAGGGAAAAAGGATTAAAAGTTAATGTTAAGGCAGCTATAACGGGCCCCTTCACCCTAGCTTCCTATATAGAGGTTGGTAAAGAAGCCGCACTTTTCAATACTGCTCTCTCTGATATTAGATTGGTTGAACAGATCGCGCAAATAGTGTCTAATGTTTGCAGGGAAGCGTCAAAAGATTCAGCGATGATATCCATAGATGAACCGATCTTAGGAGTTATTATAGGTGCAAGAATAGCATTCAAATACACGGAGAATGAGATTGTAAAAATACTTGATAACTTGAAAGATAGCTGTAAGGATATACCTATCGGAATACATGTTTGCGGCAAAATTTCACCAAGATTAGCGGATATTCTGCTGAAAACGGATTTAGATTTTTTAAGCCATGAATTCCATGATTCGCCTGAAAACATAAAGGTATACGACCCAAAACGTTTGAAAGATAACGGAAAGATCCTATCAGTTGGCTGCGTGTCGAGTAGAAATCCAAGAGTAGAGAGCGTTGACGAGATCCTCGAGCTAATGATGAAATTTAAAGTTTATGACGATTGCCTAATTTTCACACCGGACTGCGGTTTCAGAAATCTTCTTATTGAAGGTTCAAGGGAGAAGGGTTATGAAGCGGCCATAATGAAGCTCAGAAACATGAGTGAGGCAGTGGCAAAATTTAGGGTTCTTTCCTCATCAAATTAGTCCGACGCTCTGAAGTATTTTCTTAAACTCCTCCTCCCTCAATGATGCCTTTCTCCCGGTCTCATAGAGCCTTTTAACTTCTTGGACAACCTCTGTAAGCTTATCGGGGTCAGGCTCTTTACCAGTAACTTCAATTATTTTATGTCTTATGATAGCTTTTCCGGAATGCTTGCCTATTGTTAATCTACGCGTATTTCCAACGAGTTCCGGTGGATAGGGCTCGTAGGTTGCTGGGTCATTTAGAACTCCATGCGTGTGGATTCCAGATTCATGCGCAAATGCGTATGCGCCGACAATAGCCTTGTTAGGCGGAACAACGTAGCCTGTTGCTCGACTTATGGTTTCAGCTAAAGCAGTTAACTTCTGCGTTTTTCCCTCAAACTTTTTGACCCCATAATGCAGATATAAATTCATTATGACCTTCTCAGTTTCAGCGTTACCAGCTCTCTCGCCTATCCCAAGAAAAGTTGTGCTTAAGTAAATCCGATCCCATATACCATCAGCTGCCCTTACTGCTGCAATAGTGTTCTCAACTGAATTACCAAAATCATCGTGCGCATGAATCTCCACATCTCTAATTCTTGTCTCATATTTTATGGCTTTAATTTTAGCCGGAATCCCATTAGGTAGAGGAGCGTTAAAATCGGATAACCCAACCCCAACTGTGTCGCATATCCTGTAGCATTCAGCCCCAGCGTCAGCCACGGCATTAATAAACCTCTTTTCGAATTCCCAATCAGCTCTTGTGCTATCCTCGCCGTGAACAAACACTCTTAATCCATGGTCTTTAGCAGCATACTTAACTACTTCGACAACCCTATTCAGCAGATACTCGGGGCTCTTATCCGGCCACTTAGCCCTGAAATGTATGTAGGAGACCGGATGAGAGATGCCGACTTCCTCAAAACCACAATCTATCGCATCATCTATGTCCTCTTTAACCGCTCTGCACCATCCAGCGAGACGAGCGTTTAGACCCATTTTCTGGATAAGCTTAACAGCTTCTTTATCGGGCTTCTGATAATGATGGAGCTCTATTCGCTCAACACCAACCTCATCGAGTAGGCGGGCTATTTCCGCAGCATCCTCGGGAGAAACAGCTAAGCCAGGCATTTGAACACCATCTCTAAGCGTTGTATCATCAATAATAGGATCGACTCTCAAGGACATTTTAAAGTATATATCATCAAAAGATAGGTTTCTTTTTACTTCTTGGACACTCAAATCATCTACCTCCACCCGCGCTTCTATCCTCATGTGAGGGGTTTAATTCTGGCGGATGAAAAATTGAGATTAATGTTTCAGTACGCACAACGTTAGGATGCTGCTCAATCATCTCGTAAATTATTTTCTGCAGCTCTTCGAGGCTATTAGCCTCAATAACAACGACAGCATCGTATCTCCCAAGAACCGAGTTAGCCATTTTAACACCCTTTATACGCCTAGACTTAACTATTTCCTCGGATGTCCCGGGCTTCATCCTTACGAGGATAAAGGCTCTTAAAGTCTTCCTCCTCAAATCTTTGCCTGCACACATCATAGCTTCCTCCTAAAGCGATTACTCTATTTCCCTTAAGACAAGCGATGTCTCCGTATGAATAATGTCAGGGTCTCTTTCAATAACATTATACAATAGATCATGCAGCGTCTCGAAATCCCGGGTCTCAACTACGATAATAGCATCAAATCTGCCGTATATCGCGTCTGCTTGAACAACCTCCTTAACTTTACTCTTTATTCTCTTAACTACCTCTAAAGAAGTACCGGGCCTTGTTTCAACAAATATATATGCCCTTAACACTTAACACACCTCCTTTTCAAGTTAATAGTCAAGGTATTTCATTATTTCCCATGGCGTTATGTAGAGACAGTATTGACGCCAGTCATTCAGTTTATACTCTATGAAAGCGTCAAAAATGTGGCTTCCAAGGGTTCGGTGGATCACCTCATCACTCTTCATTTCCTCAATAGCTTCCTTCAGAGTCGTTGGCAACTCAATTATGCCCAGATGCCTCCTCCTCTCAGGAGATAATCTGTAAATGTCCTCGTCAACTGGATCACCCGGATCGATCTTCTTTCTTACGCCGTCAAGCCCAGCCATCAAAAGACATGAAAAAGCCAGGTACGGATTGCATGAGGGGTCGGCGCCACGATACTCGACCCGCTTATAAACGGCATATTCTGGACCCCTATAATAAACTGGTATCCTAATTAGTGCGGATCTGTTCCGCCGTGACCACACCACGTAAATAGGCGCTTCGAACCCTGGAACAAGCCGCTTATACGAGTTCACTGTCGGACAGCAGATCGCTGTTAAAGCCCTAGCATGTTCGAGTAGGCCTCCAATGAAGTATCTTCCGGTTTGGCTGAGCTCGGCGTATTCATCATTCTCGTCATACATGACATTTAAATTATCCTTCCACAGTGAGATGTGGACGTGCATTCCGCTGGCGTTATCTAAATATATTGGCTTTGGCATGAACGTCACTATTAGACCTCGTCTCTTAGCAACGTTCTTCGCCACAAACTTGTAGTATATTGTTCTGTCAGCGGTCTCCACAAGCTGCCCATATTGAAAGTTTATCTCAATTTGTCCAGCGGTCGCAACCTCGTGATGATGCTTCTCGATATTAAATCCGAAATAATCTTCAAGAATAGATGAAACCTCATTCCTGTACTCAATCGTCGTATCTTCCGGAGGCGGTTTATAATAGGCTTCTCTAGGCCTAATCACGTAGCCTCCGCTAGTGATCTCCGGCGATTGAGGGACAACTCTCGGCGCACCCCAAGAATCGCTTTTGCCGCCATCTGGACTAACCCAAAGATCCCAAACAAGCTTTGTCGGATCTATTGACGAGAATATGAAGCATTCTATTTCTGGAGCAAAGTATCCAGTATACCCCATCTCGACAGCTGCCTTAACCGCTCTCTTCGCAACATAACCTCTCGGATCAACCTCAGATGGAGATTTGCTTCCATAAGCCTCATAAACATCACCTATAATTATGGCGCTTTTTTGGCTCTCATCTTCCATCCATGGAAGTATTGCAAGTGTTTTCGGATCAGGCATAAGAACCATGTCGGATTCCTCAATGGATTTAAAGCCTCTAACAGCTGAGCCATCAAAACCTAAACCTGACCTGAAAGCATCTCCATCAACAAATTCTCTGGCAGGGATCACCATATCCTGCATTAAGCCCCTTATATCAACGAAGGCTGCATGAACCCACCGAACCCTGTTAACTTTTAAAGTTTCAATGGCTCTCCTCATAGACTCGTCGATGAAATCGCTACGTTCCAAGATTTCTCCACCATTATCATTCAATAGAATGAATTTTTATTACACACTTATATATAAAATTTTTGGATGGAATGCAAAAACTTTAAATAATTTCCTTATTTATTGAATATTTGTTCAATTTAAAGATGGGGGTGAATATATCGCCACTTGATAAAATTGATGATTTAGATCTCAAAATAATTAGGTTATTGCAGGAGGATTCTAGACTAAGCTACAATAAAATAGCTAGCGAACTTGGAATATCCGTTGGAACAGCATATAATCGAATTAAGAAACTTGAAAATATCGGTGTTTTGAAGAGCTACACCGTGCTTGTTGACCCAATGAAACTAGGATACGGAACAATCGCTATCATATTCATTCAAGCTGAGGGAGCTCATCTAGTTGAAGTTGAGAATGAGATTGCGAAGAATGATAATGCCATTGCAGTTTACGATATAACCGGCGATTTTGATATAGCGGTAATAGCTAGGTTTAAAGATAGAGCGGAGTTAAACTCATTTGTCAAAAAGCTTTTATCAATGCCTCATGTTAAGCGCACGGTCACAAATGTAGTTTTAAACGTGGTGAAAGAAGATTTTAGAATTAAGCCTCTACAATAAATAATCGTTCAAATCGCTCTATAACATATAATCGTTCGTTATATAACCTTTAATAGGTCTGAACGAGTTATAATTCCAACCAATTCGCCCTTACTAACCACTAATACTCCAGGGTGCATTTCCAGTAATGGTCTAATTACGCTTATATCGGTATCCTCAGATACCAGCGGAAACGGGGGTTCCATAATTTTCTCAACTAATTCTTCTGATATGTTTGAGCTTAAGTTTCGAATAATCCCTTCTTCAGTCACCATACCAACAACTTTATTTCTGTCAACTACTGGCAACTGTGAAATTCCATATTTTACCATTATTTCACTGACCTTCTTTATCTTCTCCTTAGGCGTTATTGTTATAACTTCACGCGTCATTATATCTTTGCATTTCTTTCCACGCTTACTAGTCAATATTTGCAGGATTTTGTTTACTGTTGATAATCTAGGATCAACTTTCCCGCTCTCTATTTTAGCTATATGTGCCTGTGAGACACCAACCATTTTTGCTAGCTGGCTTTGAGTTAATCCAGCTTCAATTCTCATTTTTTTAAGTAGTGAGCCGGTTATTATCAAAATATAATCCCCGGTTATAATTTCAATAAACAAGATATATGATGGTGATATTTATCCTTTATCGAGGCGAGTTAAATATAGTTGGATTAAATGGTTTTTGGGCTTTATGCATAAAATTACATATTTTTTCAGTTTATTATACCAAAAAATATATATGCGGTCACTTTGATAATCTTTGAAGCATTGAGGGATCTCATAAATGGGGATTGAAAACATAGCTGTCATATTTTCAAAAAACATCCCATTAGAGGAGCAAGAGATTGAAATAGTGGAGAGAAAGGGGTTAGGCCATCCTGACACTATATGCGACGCGATAATGAATGAGGTTTCCGTAAATCTTTGTAAGGAGTATCTTAACAGAGTTGGGGCGATACTGCATCACAATATTGATAAGTCCCTCCTAGTAGCTGGCGAGGTTGAAGTGAAATTTGGCGGCGGAGTCGTTAAGAAACCAATGAAACTAATATTTGGTGACAGAGCTACATTTGAGGCTGGAAATATTAAAATTCCGGTTTCTGAGATAGCTATTCAAACTGCTAAAGATTGGTTTAAAAGGAACCTTAGGTTTGTTGACCCGGATAGACATGTGATATATCAAGTTGAAATACAGCCGGGGTCACAGGCGCTTACAGATATTTTTAGGCGCGGCGGAAAAGTGCTTGAGGCGAACGATACTTCAGCCGCCGTTGGATGGGCACCTTTAACCAAAACAGAGAAAACTGTCTTAGAGCTAGAGAAGTATCTTAACTCTGAAAACTTTAAAAGAAGGTTTCCTGAGACTGGAGAAGATGTTAAAGTCATGGCCTTTCGAAGAAACAGAGAGCTAAAATTGACTGTTTCAATGGCTTTTGTGGATAGATTCATAAGCGATGAAAAGCATTACTTTGAGAGAAAAGAAGAAGTTCTTGGTGATATGGAAGAGTTTGTTAATAGGAGAAACTACGGCTTCGATAGAATTCACATAGAGCTGAACACTTTAGATACAGCAGGTAGAGGCGTTAACGGGGTCTATTTAACGGTTCTCGGAACAAGCGCTGATGGGGCTGATTCCGGACAAGTCGGTAGGGGGAACAGAGTTAATGGGCTTATATCGCTTAATAGGCCTCAGTGCTCAGAAGCTGCGGCCGGCAAGAACCCGGTTAGTCACGTTGGCAAAATATACAACCTATTAACTCATAGTCTAGCTGAGAAAATTTATAATGAGATAAATGATGTAGAGGAAGTTTACGTTTGGATGCTGAGCAAGATTGGTCAGCCCGTAGATCAGCCAGTTATAACTGCAGTGCAGCTTATGACAAAATCTGAATCGTATTTCAACGCTATAAGAAAGAGGGTTGAAGAAATCGTCAGATACGAGCTTGAAAATATAGATAGATTTATCGAAGATTTGATTTATGGAAGAATACCGGTATGCTAGACGGCTGATCCCGATCCCTTAAATCGGCATAGTCATGAGGTCTAAGAGAACGTCTTCGAGAATTATCAGTGATATGAAGAGTGAAGTTTAATCTAAGAGAACCGTAAGTATATCTTGTATGCATTTTTTAATCGTTTTTATTCTTCCATAACTTTTATTTAGAGTTAAAGATCATTCTTTTATCTTCTTTGATCCTGTTGATGCTTATGGGCCAGTCAGTTTGTTAAGCATAGTCTTTTATACTTCTAAAAAGATAAAAATAGCTTTCAGTGATGCATATGAAAGCGTATATTCTTGTAAACTCTGAGCCCGGCATGATATGGAAGGTTGCTGAGACGGCACTAAAGGTTGAAGGTGTTAAGGAAGCCTATGCTGTAACTGGGCAATTCGATGATATAATCCAGGTAGAATTTGAAAAAATGGAGAATCTCGGGGAGATCATTGGGAAGGTCCAAAGTATAAGAGGTGTTCTTAGAACGCAGACCCTAATAGTGATACCACCGCCAATTAGAGAGTGAAATTCGATTGCCATCGAGGTTGAAAAGCGTTTCCCCGCTACAGTTTAGGAATACATTTATTTTATTAATCCTCTTTCACGTCTCTCTTGAATTGTTTTTTCTATAGCTAATTCGATCTGCTTAATAGCTGTGCCAAGATAGTTTTTCGGATCCAGAGCTTCATCTATTTCCTCCTCTGTCAAAAGTTTTCTGATCTCCTCGTTATTTAAGAGGACTTCTCTGAAAGGTATTTTCTCAGACGCGCTTTTAATAGCCATTCTCCTTAAAAGTTCATGCGCCTCCTGCCTACTCATCCCTTTTCTCGTAAGGACTATCATGACCGCCTCTGATAGCGCTCTACCCTGAGTTAAACCTATATTTTCAAGCATCTTCCTTTCGTCGACTTCAAGACTTGATAGAACCCAAATCATTAAACTTAGCATGTAGTCCACTAGAATACATGCCTCGGGTATAATGAATCTTTCAGCTGACGACTGCGTTAAATCCCTCTCATGCCATGTTGGAATATTTTCTAAAGCTGGTATAACAAGGCTTCTAACGACCTTTGCTAAACCGCATATTCTTTCGCATATCTCCGGATTACGCTTATGAGGCATTGTTGAACTGCCAACTTGTCTCCCCCTCTCAAATGGCTCAAAAACTTCAGCTATCTCGGTCCTTTGTAATTCCCTTATTTCTGTGGCAAACTTGTCTAATGTTGAGGCCAGCATAGCTAATAGGCATATTAATTCAGCATGTATATCACGCGATATAATCTGCGTCGTGATGCCCGCTGGCTGAAGCCCAAGCCTTCTCATAACAAGCTCCTGTATCTTCATGGCGTTTGAGCCGAGCCCGGCTTGAGTACCAACAGCACCAGTTATCTTACCAACTAAAATGCGTTTTTTACTCTCCCTTAACCTTTGAATATATCTTGATATTTCACGCAACCAGCCCGCCATTTTGAATCCAAATGTTATTGGCAACGCATGCTGACCGTGGGTGCGCCCCATCATTACCGTATTCTTGTAGCGATCAGATAAGTTAAGCAGGACTAGCTCTAGATCATTAAGGCGGTGTTCAATTACCTCTAATGCTTCTTTAAGTTGCAGGGCTCTAGCCGTGTCGACAACATCGTAGCTTGTTATGCCGAGATGCACATATGCGCCACTTGGACCGCAAACCTCAGCCAAGGCTTTAACGAGAGCCATAACATCATGCCTGATTTCTTTCTCAATTTCTTTTATTCGACTCACCTTAACATATTTTGTCGATGCCATTTCCATTATTTTCTCAGCGGCTTCTTTCGGGATTTCACCAACCTCACTTTGAGCCCACGCTAAAGCGGCTTCAACATCAAGCATCTTTTGGATATAATTTTCTTCCTCAAAGATTCTGAGCATCTCCGGGGTGCCGTAGCGTCCGGTATCGATAGGTAAAATCGGCATTACTAATCCTTCCCTCCAACATTATCTGCAAGAATATATTCTCTAAAAATACTTATTAATTCTTGTAGCTACAGTCCCCTTTTCTGGGAGAAGATTGCATGTTGGAACTGAATAGGGTGGTTGAAGAAGCAATAGTCGAATACAATAAGTATAGGTCTCCGGAGGTTGAAGCAAAGTTACTCTCAATATCTGGTGGTGAGATTAAAATTGAGTTCGGTGGAAGCTTCTGCTATACATGCGGCTTCTACGATTACTTCGAGGATTATAGAATAATTCTAGAGGAGATGGGGTTAAAAACCATAATCTCAGATATAGAGGAGACTGTCGAAGGAGCCATAGTAACATTTAGGATCCTGCATACCTAGAGAGATTTTCGTTATATAGGGTTGAGCGCTAATAGGCTTATTAGAGATTCATTGAAAAGGCAAGAGGATTGAGGTGACGAAGAGGAAGAATGGGAGCCCTAGCAGCGGTTGTCTCTAAACATTATGGAAGAATCAACGCGGCTTCAGAAGCCATAAAAATGCTTAAAGCGCTTAAGCACAGAGGTGGGGAGACTTACGGGATATCTACCGACAGAGTGACAGTTATCACAAAAGATTTTGTTGATCTGGAGAATTTGACGGAGGTTAAATCGAACGTAGCATTAGGTTATAATTTTAGTCGTATACTTCCAGAAGATGCCCCGCAGCCTATTGAGCATAAAGGCTGCAAATTATCTTTTGAGGGAAGAATATTCTCCCCCCAATATTTGGGGACAAAAGATATTGCTGGTTTATTGGAGCGGTTCGGTGAGATTGAAGAGTTTGCGAGAAATGTTATTGGGAGAATGGACGGTTCGTTCTCGTTTGCCGCCATTAAAAACGATAAACTTATCATTGGAAGAGATCCTATGGGAGTAAAACCGCTCTATTTTTGCGAAAACGAGAGATTTTTTGCCCTAGCTTCAGAGCGAAAAGCATTATGGACTCTTGGAGCAAGCAACAATAGTGTAAAGTCTTTTCCACCCGGAAGACTAGCGGAGATAACAAAGGACGGTATAGCATTAAAGGCAGTTAGGATTTTTGAAAAACCTAAAACGGAGAAGATTGATGAGAACAGGGCTCTAGAGAGACTTTACAGTTTGATTTTAAAGTCTCTCAAGGAGAAGACGAGTGGTTTAGGGAATCTTTCAATAGGGTTTTCCGGAGGCTTAGATAGCAGCATAATAGCCGCGCTAGCAAAAGAGATCAGGGTAAACGCCCTTTTAATATCTGTTGGGCTAGAAGGTTCAAGGGAGATAGAGCAAGCCGAGAAAGCCGCCAATGAGATTGGCTTACCACTTAAAGCTGAAGTCTATACGCTTGTGGATGTGGAAGCAGTTTTACCTAGAGTTTTATGGTTGATTGAGGAGCCCAATGCTTTAAAGGCATCGATCTTCATTCCAATATATTGGACCGCTGAAATATCTTCTAAATTAAATAATCGAGTTATGCTTTCCGGGCAGGGAAGCGATGAGCTATTTGCAGGCTACTATAAATACCTGAGGGAATTTGAAGTTTCAGTAGAAAGAGTGAAGCAGTCTTTATACGAGGACGTGTTGAGATTGCATGAAAGCGCTCTGGAACCAGAGGAAAAGATATGTTCATTTCACGGGATAGACGTCAGATTTCCATACATAGATTATGATTTGGCATCCTTCGCTTTAAGTCTACCAATAACATTCAAGATAGTGTCCCAAGGAGACCCGTTAAGAAAGAGAATACTGAGACAGCTCGCTAAACGGATCGGCTTATCAGCAGATATATACCTTAAACCTAAAAAAGCCATTCAGTATGGGACTGGTGTAAGCCGGGCATTAAGGAAGATTGCGAGAAAAAGAGGATTAACTATGCAATCATTTATTAATAAAGTATTTAGCGAAATAAGGTGGGCGCAATGAAGACCGCGATAATTTACTCTCCCGTATACCTAGAGCATAAGACTGGTAAAGGTCATCCTGAGAAACCCCAACGCCTACTAGCGATAATAAGGGGCGTAACAAGGGAGAAGCAGCTAATGGACAAAATCACCTTTATTGAACCCAAGGCGCTAGAACTAGAAGATCTGCTGTTGGCGCATACTGAAGAATATGTTAGAAGGGTCAAGTACATTTGTGATTCAGGTGGCGGCCTGCTTAATGACGAAACTTTATTGTCAAAGGAGAGCTTCGACGTCGCAAGGTTGGCCGCTGGTGGAGCAGTCGGGGCTGTAGAGGAAGTTTTTTCGGAAAAATTTAATAATGTTTTCGTTTTAGCTAGGCCGCCTGGCCATCATGCTGGGCCGAATTATGGGCTTGGTTTCTGCGTCTTCAATAATGTTGCTTTAGCTGCGAAGCACCTTATCGAGAAGCGTGGTTTAAAGAGAGTGTTGATTCTGGATATAGATGCTCATCATGGGAATGGGACTCAAGATATTTTTTATGATACGGATGAAGTTCTCTATATGAGTATACATGAGGATCCGACCGATTTTCCTAAAACAGGGTTTATTTGGGAAGTTGGAGTTGAGGAAGGCAGAGGATACACTGTTAATGTTCCACTTCCCTATGGATCTAGCGACCCGGCTTTCTGGAAAGCTTTTAAAACAATAATTTCACCAATAGCTGTACAGTATAGGCCTCAGTTTATGTTGATTTCGGCGGGCTTCGACGGCTATTATAGGGATCCGATATCTGATCTATCGTTATCCGCTTATATTTATCCTAAGATTTTTCAGGTGATCCTCAACTTGGCGAGTAAACTATGTGATGGGAGACTTGTAACCGTCCTTGAGGGAGGATACAATCTTTGGTTTTTAAGAAAAGTTGTTGCTTCCTGCATAGCGAGAATGGCTGGATTAGACTTAAAAATTAGAGATAAACGTCCGCCAATAAATCTAAGGGTTCAGAGGGAAGCAAATAAAATAATTGAAGATGTAAGAAAAGTTCAATCCAGATACTGGTCTCTATGATTTATCGGCGTTGCCTACTACTCAGTAATCGTTATAGCGTTGTTTGGGCATTGCGTTTCGCAAGCTCTACAAAGGAGACAAGCATCAACATTCACCGCAACAGATTTCCCTTCCCTCAGCTCATAGACTCCTGCAGGGCAGACATCAACGCAATTACCGCAACCAGTGCACTTCTCAACATCTATATCTATTTTAACCATTGAGGACACTTCCTAAACGTTTTCCCAAAAGATAGTTTAAGGTGAAATAAAAATTTATCCCCAAACCAAGTAAAAAGTATCGCATATTCCATTGATCTATAGATCCCGCTAAATAGGAAGACAAATAAATTAAATGTTAGGGATACGGGGATGAATCGTCTTGAGCTTTTAACTTTAGGGGTCATTTTAAGTCTCATAATCTCGCTAGCCATTAACGTGCTAGTTTTAGTAGAGGTTCAAAAGATAAGTCATTCCTATCAAGAGTTATCCCACGCTTATGCTAAATTATCGAAATTCGTTTTTATCTCCGCCTATCTCAAAATCTCAAGCCATCAGTATAGCTCTATAGCTCTTAAATATGGTGGATGGAACGAGACAAACTTTAAAGACATGGAGGTGACCACTGCCCTATACTACGTAAAGTTTTATAGTACAGCTGAGATGCGCTGCTTTGAGGTTCTGCACAAAATAGCCGACCTGTATTAAGTTATAGCCCTTTTGTCCTCGGAACATTCGATAATACACTTATCCTCATGGCGGTGGAAAGGCCCTTCACTTAACAAAAGCTCATAGACCCTCGTCTCATAATCTGAGAGCCTCAGCCTGTTAAAAATCTTCCGTAATGGTTGTCGGACTGCTCGCGCCACCATAAACTAGGGCTAAAATTCAATAAATAATATTGGTTGTGACGGCTTCTGAATCCGAATCTAATCGAATAAAAATATTCTTGAATTGAAAAATGAAGATTTTACTCGGCTACAAAAATTCTTCCTTAAGCCTTAAGAGAATCTCTTCCCTTTCGCTTTCCGCCTTTTCTTTTCTACTCTCATATTCATTAAGGAGATTGCGGCGTGTTTCAGCGGATATCTCTCCACGTCTATATCTAGTTTCAACGTCAGATATGCTCTTCTTTAAATTTTCGAGCTCAGCGTCAACAGCCTCCAGTTTTCTAATCATGCTAGCATAGCGTCCTCCAGCAGCCTCCACTTTTGCTTTTAAATCAAGGAATCTCTCCTGGATAGATGAAAGTCGTTCTTCAAGAGCCCTCCTAGCGAGCCTATATTGTTTTCTAGAGATTTTTCCTTTAATGGACTGCTGCTCTAGAACCTCTATCTCAGAGGAAACGCGAACCTTTTCCTCGCAGACCTCTATAAATCTTTCTAGAATCTCGGCAGAGACAGGTGCTGGTGAAGGGACGCTAACTTTTCCAGCTAATTTAGCAGATAGAAGGATCGCGATGATTGAGCCGATTATGATTGCTGCGAATAGCGTAGGTCTTAATGCTGCCCAGAAAATCACGTACTGATATTTAACGTTTAGATTTAATCTCTCAAATTTTATAACGTTATGTCGCTTAAAGACTATCTTTTCTTGGAATGGATTTATCGTCTCAATATTCAGTTCAATAGCGTTGTTCTCTCGCACTAAACTTGCGCCTTCAGGTAGTGTAATGCTGGTGATAACTTTGTATATGATCCATGCGTCCGGCTTCGTGAGATTTATATTTAGTGTATAGACCTGCCATCCATTTCTGATAACATATTTTTTAGAAGGCAGCACGTACGATATTGCTATCTTAATCCTCTCGCTCTTCTCCAGTTTTTCGCTCAAATATATTTTAACGGCTGTACCATGGCTTGCATCCACGATATCCATATTGCCTTTAGGATATCTACCATATGCATCATAAGCAGATATATCAGTTGCCCCGGAAGGTAAGACAACATCTATAGAGTATACGTTAATCGTCTCTAATTCGTAAAAATCCGTTGCAAAAATATTTCCCCAACAATCTATAGACAATTCTCTCTTCAATTCCAAGAATTTTAGTATCTTAAAGGTTGTGTCTGAGAACTCCACCCAAGAGGAAGAACTCGCGAAAGGCGGTAGAGGGCTAGTTATATTACAGAGGACTCGAAGGTCGCTAGTTTTATTTATGAAAACATTACTCGGATAATTATCCTCTGAAAGCTTAGCTAAAGATGGCAGAATTAATGTAACATTGCAAAAAGATGCCTCATGCATTAGACTTGGATATAATGGGAAAACAGCGTAAAATAAGTTTGCATTCTTTCTTTCAACTAGATCAGAAAAAACGAGCGTTACAGTAAAATTATAGATATCATCGCCGCTTAAACTTACTGGTTCTAAAAACGATATATTCAGCCATTTAAAACTTTCATCTTCGAAAGATGTTATAGGTAAGATGCCTCGGCCGCTGTAAGCCTCATAGTAAATCAATTTTCCGCTATAGTTTTTTGGTAAGCCAACAGTATAGCTAGTTAACATGCGTTTTTCGGTGTTTCCCCCAAAAATTGAAAATGTAAACGTGTCGTTAATCATAATATATCCGCCGCTTAAAGGGGCTATCCTTCTCTCTATACCCACATATAGGTCTTCCGGCAACAGCATCACGGTGTTCTCCGCGCTTACGGAATTAACTGTAAAAACGGTTATAGAACTGAGTAAAAGCTGAAGGAACAATAATAGCGCACTTTTCCTCAATTTCTTTTAACCTCTCATATCTTTTGATTTTCGTCCACCGTTTTAATATTTTGAATCAAAGTAATAGATCATTTAATTTAAAAGTTACGTATAAAAGAAGATTACGCGTTAACGAGTTCAATTTAACTTAGGTTAAAACGCTTCTTACTTATAGCCAGCTTGCCTAAGGTAATAGGCTTCCTCTTTCTTTGGGCCAAAGCTTCTAACACCCTTCTCTTTTAACTGCTTCCTTAAAGATGATGCATATTCATGAGTTATTTCTTTTCTCCTCTCTAAGTACGCTATTATTTCTTCAGCTTGCTCCTCGTTATCGCATCTCCTCAGAAAATCAATTACATCTGGAATGTAACCATCGAATCTCTTTGAGACCGCCTTTTCTCCTTCCTGAGGATCCAGCCTTATGGATGAAATCGTTATTTTAGCTTCCTCGCCCTCCATTTCTTTGGCGAGATTAGGGAACATTTTTCTGAACTGTTCTTTGTCAATATTCATTGTCTTTTAATCATCTCCAATCTATCTTATGGCAGCTACGCCTTAAAAAGGTTTTATTAAATATTTTAGGAAGAAGCTGAGGTGATTCAAGCCTTCTTTGGAATGAATTTTTTCAAAGGATCCTTTTCCAGAACCTCTCTGAGCTGAGAGATCGTTAAGCCTTTCTTTAAATCACCGTAAATTTCACAGCGCTCCTCAACGTACATGTCTTCTAGCCTCCTAACTATTATTTCAGCTTTGTCTCCTGATGGCAAATCTAAAAAAATATGAGTGGCTTCGCCGCTTCCATCTTTTGCAGTGGGCGTCATCTCGATCCTTGTTAACTTAAATCCTCCACTAACGAGCGTCTTTATAACTAAGCTTTCATCTGGCGCGAAAAGAACTATATCTATGTCACTATTCCTGTTTGCTGTCCCCCTCCAAACGCTGCCTATAAGTTTTGGATGAAAGTCTTGAAGGCACTCCATTATTTTAAGGGCTTCTTCCCTCATCCGTATTAAACGAGTTTTCCTTTCTTCTCCTTCATATTCATCAGCTATTCGATCCAACTCTTCAGCGATCTCCAAGTTTGTCGGCAGAACTCTTAAACCGAGTATGCTAGCAGCCCTCTCTTTAGCTTGCTTAAACTCCTTTTCCTGCATAGTATATAGTAAGAAGGCAGCTTCTTGCGCGACTCTCCTCCTCGACAGGGAGCTCCAGAAGTCTTTCTCTTTACTCATACTACTTTAATTAAGACAAGATATTAAATGAGGATAAAAGCCTGTTTTAATTACTCCTCATCATAAGAAGGCTCTTTCTCATCCTCAACTTCTTCGGCTTCTTTAGCTTCGCTTAGCTCAGCATCCGCCTCAACTTCAGCTTCAGATATCTCTTTAACCATCGGTATTTGGACCCCCGGACTTGAGAGTAGCTTTGTTTTTCTTATGCCTACGTGGCGTAGAGGCGCCACCTTTTTCGCATTGTTATATATGTCGGAGGCTATTTTACCAAGGACAGCCTCCTGCACAAACTGATCGAAAGATAATGTCTGCGCCTTTTCTTCTATAATCTTCTTCATTATTGCGCGTATCTCCCGCTCTTGAGAAGTCTTTATCCTAGTGGTTGTGAAGGCGCATGCCGCGACCCTCAATTTATAGCCGTCTTTAGTAATCACGTCAAATATTCCGTCAACCTTAGTTGTCTTCCTTCTGATGAGACTCCTCAGATAATCTCTTGAATACTCGTGTCCCTTAAATATAGTCAGCGCTCTTTTACCATCCACATTAATGATTTGAAAGTAAGTCTTCAGATATTGATGGGCAAAATCCTCAGTTATATCGTATAGCGTCGCTTCCACAACCCTTCCTAGAATTTTCTCCGGCTCATCTGCTGGTATAGCGCCTATTTCAACGCTCCCAAAATATGGTGGAGCAACTACAGTATACCATTTTTTACTACGCCACTTATCTTTAATACGGGTGCTCTTTGACACCTTTCATGCCACCGTCGTATTCAGAAAATAATAAAATAGGTTTATATTAAAGGTTTCTGAAAAATCCTAAGCCTTAAATTTTTATGAAACTTTAAATGAACGCTTTTATATTGGTCTAAATCTTTTCTTTTTGAAAAAGGGTTTCCGCTATGATAGACATCAGGCTGATAAGAGAGAAACCGGACTTTGTTAAGGAAAACATTAAGCGCAGAAACGATCCTGAAAAACTGAAGATTCTCGACGAACTCATGGAAATCGATAAGAAATGGAGGATGTTGCAAACTGAGCTAAATAATTTGAGGAGGAGGAGAAATGAGCTTAGTGTCGCAATTGCTCAGAGAAAGAAGATGAATGAGAGCGCTGACCAGCTACTTCTTGAGGCCGAAAAGGTTCAGGCGGATATAAAGGTTCTAGAAGACCATGTTGAGGAGTATAGGGTGAAAGTAAGGAGTTTGCTCATGCGGGTGCCAAATTTACTTCACGAGTCAGTTCCATACGGTCAAGATGAAAATGATAATGTCGAGGTAAGACGGTGGGGTTCACCGCCAAGGTTTGATTTTCCGCCTAAAAGCCACATAGATATAGCGAAAAATCTAGGTTTAGTTGATGAGGAGAGAGCTAATAAGGTTGCCGGCTCAGGCTTCTTTTATTTTAAGGAGGAGCTCGTTTTACTTGATCTTGCAATACAGAGGTTCGCCATAGACTTCCTTAGAAAGCGCGGCTTCATATTAATTGAGCCGCCGTTCATGCTCCGTAGAAAACCCTACGAGGGCTGCGTAGATCTAGAGGATTTTGAGAAAGTTATGTATAAGATTGAGGGCGAAGACCTTTATTTGATCGCCACAAGCGAGCATCCGATAGCGGCGATGTTTATGGACGAAGTTCTAGATAAAAGTCAACTGCCACTAAAGTTTGTTGGCGTGAGCACAAACTTTAGAAAGGAGGTGGGGGCGCATGGTAAATATACTAAGGGCTTCTTTAGAATGCATCAATTCAATAAGGTTGAGCAATTCGTCTTCTGTCTCCCGGAGCAGTCTTGGGAAATCCATGAAGAGCTGCAGCGGAACTGTGAAGAAATGTATCAGATGCTCGGTTTACATTATCGTGTAGTAAATGTCTGCACTGGCGATATAGGGACGGTTGCCGCGAAGAAGTACGATACGGAAGTTTGGATGGTTGATGGAAAGTTTAGGGAGATAGGCTCAAACTCAAACTGCACTGATTATCAAGCGAGAAGATTAAACATAAAATACAGGGATGGGCCTGGAAGACCACCCAAAGGATACGTGCATACGCTTAATAGCACCGCTTTAGCGACAAGCCGAACAATGATGGCGATACTAGAGCATTATCAGCAAGAGGATGGGTCTGTCATTATCCCGGAAGTTTTAAGACCGTACATGAATAATATGGAGAAGCTGGAGGCAAAGTAGTGGAAGGGTTGAGAACATGCCAAATTTAGACATTGTTGGAATAGGTGAAGTTTTGATCGATTTCATTGCTACAGAGCCTGTATCGTATATTGAGGCTTCGACCTTCAGAAAGTTTTTTGGTGGGGCGCCCATGAATACATTGATTGGAGCGGTGAGGTTGGGTCTAGCTGTTGGAGCCATAACGGTTGTCGGAGATGATCCTTTTGGGTATTTTCTTTTAAAGGAACTTGAAAGAAACGGCGTTGATATATCCCGCGTCAAAGTTAAAAGAGATGTTAGAACAACGCTTGCTTTTGTTGTTAATGATCCGGAAACTGGTGAACGCATGTTCATATTTTACAGAAGCCCTTGGGTTAAAAGAACTTCGGTTGATTCACTATCGCCGGAGGACATCGACTACGATTACATCTCTTCTGCGAAGATTCTTCATGTTTCCGGTTTCGCTCTTTCAGTCAATCCGTCGAGAAAAGCCATTTTAGACGCCGCCATGTATGCTAAAAAGAGGGGAGTTAAAGTTTCATTCGATCCAACTTTAAGGCTCGACGTATGGAGATCCGAAAAAACGATAAAAGCTATCTATAGCAAAGTGCTCAGGCTTTCCGACATAGCGATGTTTTCACGGGAAGAGGCGGAGTTCACGTTTGGGACAAGTGAGCCGGAAAGGGCTGCAGATAAGGCTTTGAGATACGGTGTTGAAATAGTTGGCATAAAGCTTGGCGAGAGAGGGGCCTTTGTGAAAACCAAAGATGGAAGAAAAGTTTATGCTCCAGCCTTCAAGGTTAAACCTGTAGATACTACGGGTGCTGGCGACGGATGGAACGCTGGCCTACTTCTTGGCGTAATTAAAGGATGGGACTTAGAGAAATGTGTTAAAATAGCTAATGCTGTTGGAGCTTTCGTAGTTACGAAACATGGTGCGATAACCGCTCTACCTTACCGAGAAGAACTAAATAATTTTCTCAAGGAGCATGGGGCTGGTGTTGAAATCTAAAAACTAAAATATTTAAACAAAAATGTTAAGGCTAATTTTCCTCTATTTCATTCGAAGAAAACTTTAGCCTCATTATATAGTTCTAAGTCTACTTGTTTGGTTCTTCCGGTCGCTTCTGAAAGTGGGACTGTGGTTATCTTTCCGGATTTGAGCGCGACCATTAAACCAAATTTTCCTTCCTTGACTAAATCTACCGCTGCTAGACCGTATCTTGTAGATACTATGCGGTCAAGCGCCGTCGGCGATCCTCCCCTAATCGTGTGAGCTGGAACAACATGTCTTGTTTCAATGCCTAACGCTTTTTCAATCTCCTTTGCCAAAAACTCCCCTATTCCTCCAAGATAAACGTGCCCAAACTGGTCGACTTTAACATCTTTAGTTATTGGGCCTCTGTAATCTTTGATTAAAGCGCCTTCAGCAACAACCATCACTAGAGATTTTTGGCCACTTTCCATCTTCTTCTTCACAAAGTTTACTACGTCGGATACGCTGAACGGTTCTTCCGGTATCAATATGAGATCAGCCCCTGCAGCTAATCCAGAGTATAGCGCAATCCATCCGGCATGTCTACCCATAATTTCAACAATGAATACTCTTTCATGAGCGTCGGCCGTAGCCTTAATGTTCTCTATCTGATGCATGGCTTCATTAATGGCTGTGTCAAAGCCTATAGTGTGCTCGGTTTCCGGCACATCGTAATCAATGGTTTTAGGAATACCGACAACGTTTAATCCAGCGTCACTAATAGCTTTAGCGACACTTAAAGTATCATCTCCGCCGATCGCTATTAATGCATCCAAGCCGAGTTTTTTAAAGTTTTCAGCTATCCTTTTTATCCCGTCAGGATACTTTAGAGGATTTGTCCTCGAAGTCTTAATTATTGTGCCGCCAAACCCAATGATATCCTTAATATTATCATATTTCAGCGGTATCGCGTCGCCCTCAAGCATGCCTGCCCACCCGCGTCTAATACCTAAAACTTCGAAGCCATATTTCTCACATTTCTTCACTATTGCTCTGATAGCGGCATTAAGTCCCGGTGCATCTCCACCGCCCGTTAGAACCCCAACTCTCATTTATAGCTCCTCCTTTAAACATGCGAACCCTTTAGGTATAGAGGGAAAATGTTGGAAAAAAATCTTTCGCTTAACATAAAAGCAGACGTTAACCATTTTAAGCATGTTCTGGACTTATCTCTATATAATTGGGAAGAGGTTTAGGCGATGGTTAAATATATTTTCGTTACTGGCGGAGTATTAAGCTCGGTAGGTAAGGGAATAGTCACATCATCTGTAGGAAAAATGCTTCAGTTTAGAGGTTTCTCAGTTACAGTAATTAAAATAGACCCGTACGTAAATGTTGACGCCGGAACCATGAACCCGTACATTCACGGCGAAATTTTTGTTACCGATGATGGAGGAGAGACAGACCTCGACTTAGGTTGGTATGAAAGGTTCCTTGACATCAATTTGTCGAAAGAAAATAATATTACAACAGGGCAAGTGTATCAGGCGGTCATTGAGAAGGAGAGGAGGGGGGACTTTCTCGGAAAATGCGTCCAAATAATACCGCATATAACCGATGAGATTAAGCATAGGATACGTGCGGTCGCAAAAAAGTCTGGAGCAGATGTCGTTCTTACAGAGTGCGGTGGAACCGTTGGCGACATAGAAGGGCTACCTTTCTTAGAGGCTATGAGGCAGATGCGCCTTGAGGAAGGCTATGAGAATACTCTTTACATACATGTTGCTCTGGTCCCCATACTCGACGTGACATCCGAGATGAAAACTAAGCCCCTTCAACACAGCGTAAACGAGCTGCGCAGAATAGGTATACAGCCCGACATAATAGTTTCTAGATGTGCAAAAATGATCACCAATGAAGCTCTTGAGAAAATAGCGTTGTTTGGAACAATACCTAAAGAAGCGGTGTTCTGCTCTTATAATGTATCAACCATCTATAAGGTTCCATTAATTTTGGATGAACAGGGGATGGGCGACTACATATGTAAGCGGCTCGGTCTTGCGCCAAAGCAGATCAATATAAGTGAGATAGAGAGATGGAGAAACTTTGTTAACGCCTTAGAGAACGCTAAATACAGCGTAAAAATAGCTCTTGTTGGCAAATACACAGGGCTAATTGATAGCTATGTTAGTATGAATGAGGCATTTAAGCATGCTGGTGCGGCCTGCGGCACCAAGGTTACGATAGATTTTATAGAAGCGGAGAAGTTTGAGAAGAACCCGGAGAGGATCAATGAACTTAAGGAGTACGATGGCATATTTGTTCCATACGGGTTTGGCCCTAGAGGGACAGCTGGTAAAATGATGGCGATCAAGTATGCGAGAGAGAACAATATTCCATTTCTAGGCATCTGTTACGGCTTTCAATTGGCTGTTGTCGAATTCGCGAGAAACATATGCGGATTAAAGAACGCAAACAGTACTGAAATAGATGAGGATACTCCCCATCCAGTAATAGATTTAATGCCTGAACAGTATCAGACAACTTATAAAGGAGCTACCATGCGCCTAGGGGCACATAAAATAATAGTTAAGGAGGGTACATTAGCCCATAAGCTTTATGGCGCAACGGAAATATACGAGAGACATAGGCATAGATACGAAGTCAACCCGAAATACGTAGAGATTTTAGAAAAGCATGGACTCGTCTTCTCCGGAAAGAGCCCAGATGGCAAGAGGATGGAGATTCTAGAACTGCCGGATAAATTCTTCTTTTTCGCGTCACAGTTCCACGGCGAATTTAAGAGTAGGCCTGGGAAGCCAAGTCCAGAATATTATGGTTTTGTTAAAGCATGTCTCGAAAGAAAACTTAAAAGAGGAGGCGAAATATAAGCGAAAAGGTTAATTGGCTACTCATCACTAAAATTTATGAAAAGGTGGTTAATCTTTGAGCGGTGGAAGGGAGAGAAAAAGGCGTAGAACTGCACCAGCGCCAGCCGCTGGCGCCGGCTTACTGAGGTTCTTTGAAGAGGAAAGTTTAGGTGTAAAAATAAGGCCCAGAACATTAATAATATTGACAATAGTTTTCATAGCGTTATGCATCATCATTCAGTTTTCCATGTAGCGAAAGCAACCTAAAATAACGGTATGCGTGCTCCAGGGCTGTTTTCAGGCTGACTATTAAATTTATTTTTATCCTAAATTCTTTAAGTGGAAGAGGGTGAATGTGACTGGTGATTGAGATTGGATCCGTCGCCTTCTGAAAGCAGCATCGACCTTGCCGTTAAACATTATTCTAGCCTATTTACTCTCCCGTCATTTAAAGTAATACTCGCATTACTGTGCCTCGAGAACTTTCTTTTGGGCTTGATAACGATGATCGGCTTGCAGCATCAGTTAGTATCATGGATCACGAGGGGCTTTAAGCTGGGGATCCTGTTCAATGCGCTAATTATAGCTTTGGATTATCTTGCCGCTAGGATATTATCTGCCAGAGACCCTGTTTTAAACCATAGGAGAATATCTTTTCTATCGTTTTCCGCAAATCTCTTCTATATAGTTATCATGACTATCGGGGGTATACTAGCTCCAAGTTCCCTAAAAGATCCAGACTTGCTTATTAAAGTTTTATCAATTTGCTTTTTTGCAAATTTTTCTTTTCGTACCCTAGTCGTCCACTCTATTTCTTTTTCAAACTTTTTGGCTAAATCTATTGCCAGCGGGCTCCAGTCCTCTGCAACTTTGCTGCTAATGATCTTAATTCGTGTGAAGACTTTTTCCATAAGTCATATAGGACATATCATTATTGCCGCAGCCGCCTCAATGTTAAGTGTGCACTTGTTCATAACCCTCCTTAATAGGGAGGGAGAGAAAACATTTAGCATTCCATCGCTTGAGATATTTAGGGCTTTTCTTGCCAATTGGACTGAAAGCCTAGAGGGGCCATTTGAGGAAATATTGGAGCGCCTTGGAGAAGAACGCGACATAATGACGTCTCTAATCATTTTTAGGAGCAAAAATACTGGAGACTTAAAGGCCATAATAGTTGTCCCTAACTTGCATCCGGGACCATTTAAAAATATTGGAAGCAGCTCCCTTCCAAGCTTAATAGAAAACCTATTAGAAAAAGAGTATGGATGCGTGGTTTCTGTCCCGCACGGGATATCAGGCCATTCTCTCGACCTAGTCTCTCAAAGAGAAAACAAAAAGGTTCTTGAAAGGTTGCTTGAGGCCATGAATGAGCCACATGTTTTTTCCACCAACGCAACTATTTTCTTTAGCGTTGAGAAGGATGGAGCGAAAGTTGGTTGCCAAGTCTTCAATAAATGTGTCTTTTTAACTTTGACTCTTTCCCCTGAAACAATGGAAGATTTACCAATAGAATTAAACGACTTTATAGTTCAGAAGGCCATGGAAAACGGCTTCTCCTGGGCAATAGCTGTAGACTCCCATAACAGTCTCAATGGACCATTCAATGTTGAGAAAGCCGTGGAAGCGTTCAGAGAAGCCGTGATATTAGCCCTCAATAAAGCAAAGGGTCTCGCATGTATTCCGGATGGCTTAATGGTGGGCGCCGGAAAAGTTAACCCGAAGGATTTAAGCGTTAAAGATGGGATTGGGCCGGGGGGTATCACGGCCATAGTTGTCGCGGCCAGCGGTCAGAAGATAGCTTACGTTACAATAGATGGGAACAATGTGGTGTCCGGTTTAAGAGAAAAGATTCTTTTAAGTCTAAAGGATTTGGGCGTAAGTGGCGGTGAGGTTTTCACGACCGATACACATATTGTTAATGCAATTGTGTTGAATGAGAGAGGATACTACCCCGTAGGGGAAGTTATAGAGCATAATAGATTGATTGAGTACGTTAGGCGCTCCGTTATTGAAGCGTTAAATAACATGGAGCCTGTTGAAGTAGCATGGCATAAAGTAGTAATTCCAAGAGTTAAAGTTATTGGAGAACTTCAAATCAATCAGCTTAGCGCGCTTACTGATATAGTTTCAAGAAGAGCGAAAAAATATTCACTTATTTTCGTTTTCTTTGGTTTTCTATTCACGATAATATTATCTCTTCTTCCTTAAGGAAAATATTATATCGTAGTTATGTTTAAAAATAAGGTGAATTAACAAGAAATTAGCGGTGAGGAGAAGAGATACACTATGGCCGAAGAAAGTCAAGTAATGATCGGAAAGAAGCCAGTAATGAACTATGTGGTAGCGTGCCTGACAGCGTTCAACTCCGGTGCCAAAAGAGTTGTCGTCAAGGCTAGAGGAAGAGCTATAAGTCGAGCGGTTGATGTTGTTGAATTGCTACGTCGCGCCTTCCTCAAAGACATAGTTATCGAGAAGATCGAGATAGGCACTCAAGAGATGACGAGCCCGGATCGACCGAAGACAAATGTTTCGACAATAGAGATCTCGCTAGTAAAAAAGGAGTAAGCCAATAAAACCTTTTTTTATCTTTTCTTTTTAATAACTTTATTTTATTTTTGTCCGTATTAAGTTATTTGAAGCCAGATGGCTTCTTTTTTAATAAAAGAATGCTTGTCCGGCTTCCTGAATGAATTTCTATTTTACCATCAAAACGCTCCTTAACTCTCATATTTAGCATCATAACATAACGCCCTAAGTGTTCTTCTGAAATGAAATCGGCGCTCTCGTCCCAAAGAACCGCTAGAATTTTACCGCTCTCATCGCTAATCTCCATACGTCTGACTTTCCCCTCACTGTTTTTGCGTTTAAAAGTAAACTGCGGATAAACCTGCTCAATAAGGCCAATAACATCAACAAATTTATTTTGACTAGATATTTCACCAATTTTTTTAGTGAAGCCCGTTATGGGCGGATAATTTTCTTCATTTAAATCTTTTGGATTAATCTCCACTTCACTTTTAGGACCCACATTCAGCTCCGTTTTCCCGCCACCTTTACGTCTCACTGCTACGTGAGACAACCTCACTATCTCATCTGTTGCATCGACGTCTATGAGAAGCGCTTTTTCATTCCATAATGTAGCTCTGGTGAGACCAGTGTCGTCTGCTAAATAAATAACCCTCTTAAATCCTTCGCGCCCCTCTGGATAAAAAAACCTTCTTAACGAGCCGACATAGATTACACGACCGCTAATCGTTACATTACTTAAGCCGGAAACTAAGTCTTTAATTTTTAGTTCGCGCCTGAAACTCACTTTGAAATCAATGCCCAGATCGGCGGCTAATGACAGGGCAGCGCTCTCCAGCGTTAAAAATCCCTTTGCGCTCTTCTCCCTCTCCTTGATAATCTTTAGAACTTCATCCTTTGTTAATTCAGGTTTCACTGAAAGTATTTTGGCAATAATATCCTCAAGCGACATTGCGGCAACGACCATAAACATAAACCTAAAAGATAATGACGCCCATTGATAAATAAATTGTTTGTTATTATGATAGTGGTAAAAGCTTATTTTTCTGAAAACCATTAATCTTATTGCTTAACAGGGTAACCATATGGATGGATTTAATATTCTATTCATTGCTGGCTTCACTTTAATCATCTTAGGGTTTATGCTGTCCTTTGTAGCGGCCTTAATAATGTTTTTCAGGAGCCTGAGAAGATATAAGGCTCGCGGGTCGGGATGGAGCGGTTTAGTCATGATAGGTCCGGTACCAATAGTGCTTGGAACTGATAAGGAAAAAATAAAAGTTCTCATTATATTATCAATTATGCTGATGCTTCTGGCATTAATATTTTTGCTAGCCTTAAGCTGGCTAATAAGGTGAAGAAAATGAACGCGAAAATATGTGAGATATGCGGTAAAAGGCAAGCTAAATATGTCTGTCAGGAATGCGGTCGAAAAGTATGTGAGCAATGCATAGAGCCATATGATTTGTTTTGTCTCGAATGTTATAGGAAAATCGAGAAATCTCTTAGATCATCTGAGAAAATTGAAGAAAGAATGGCATTTGAAACTCTGCCAGTGAAAGTATTTTTCTTGGGCTTCCTGCTAATATTTGTTGGGATGTTAATCACGTTTTTAGCCGCTCTGCTCTCCGGGCTGAAGAATTCCACTAGTTTATTTCTTCTTATAGGACCTATACCGATAATTCTCGGCGCCGGGGAACATGCAATATTGCTCACAATTATCGCGGCCATCGTGACAATAATGTGCGTAGTTATATTTGTATTTCTTAATAAGCGTAGAAGCGCGGACATCTTGGGCGGAAGTGGAAGGGGTTAGCGTCTCATTTCAGCGGATTGAAACGAAGATTCAATAAGATGAGCATACTCTCTTCTAACTTTTATCTTAATTTTATCCCATCTCTCTCTAGCCTCTCTTATAAAACCTTTACTGAGAAGCTTACATACATGGCTTAAATCTTTTAAGAAAAATTCCACCTGATCTCTGCTACACGATTCTTCAGCCATCTCCGAAATATCTGAGGCTTCCTTGAAACGTCCCAAATATATAAGTATGAAGCCAGCTTCACAGTAGCTCCACGCAGCCTCAAAATATTCTTGGCATGAGAAATATATGTCAGCAGCCTTAGTGTACAAAGTTGCAGTCTCCTCAAGTCTACCAGATTTTAGGCTGCAGTCGCCAGCGCTTTTATATAGTCTCCCAGCGAGAAGCGTCTTTCCACCTTTTAGTGCTCTTTCAGCCGCGTTCCGATAGATTATGTTTGCTTTTTCAAAGTCGCCGTTATCGATAAAGTAGTCGCCTGCAGCTCTGAATATGCTTATGCTTTCGCCGCTTACTTCAAGCTCGCTGCCCTCGAGAGATAGAAAGCGCTCCCACATCTTTAAGCCACAGAGATTAGCTTTCTCATCTTCCCCCTGTCCGGCAAAAGACTCTATAGCCCTGAGATAGAGCGCTATCGCCTTTATAGCGTCGCTAGATTCTTCGGCCGCTCGCATATAACATTCTCCGGCCCTTATAGCGGTTCTCCTTTGATTAAATCTGTCACCATTTACCCCAAAACGTACCGAGAGATGCCTAAATAATCGCGCAGCCCCCTCATAATCACCTCTCTTAATCGCTTCCTCGGCTAAGTCTTCAAGATACCTATCAGACAACTGCCACCTTTCCTCATTTTAAAAGCAATCCCAAAAATAATCAGGAAGAGAGATGTAATAAATCTTTTTAATGTCTAAAATGTTAACCCTCACTCTAAGCAACTCTAACTCCAAAATGGCGGGCCCGGGGGGAATTGAACCCCCGACCTCAGGCTTTCTCCAGCAGTATATTTCCGAAGGCTTACGCCGCTTTGCTCGTGGTTCAGCTGCGCCCTATCCAAGCTAGGCCACGGGCCCTACATTTAATTGAACGCTGCGTTTTATAAAGCGATTTCCCTCCTCATTTTATTTTAATTATTTTCGGCATGTCGCCTATTAGACCGACATATCCTTCTCGTACAATTATTGCCCCTCTAACTCCCCTTATTTTTCTGGCTTTCTCTAGGCCTCTAAATACTGATTTTTTAATGTCATAGCCTGTGACAACGTTACATATTGCCGTTGCGGCAGCATCAGCTATGGCTGCGTTTTCCGCGATAACGGTAACTGAGTCGGCTTCCCCAAAGCTTATTGTCAACCTTGTTTTCCCGGAGCTTGACCCTATACCTAGCGGCGAATCATTCTCCGTTATCAAGAAGCCTATTTTTCCAGATAAACATGGTTCGCTAGTTAAAATCGAGACTACAATGTCCTCGCTATTAGTATAGGCTGAGATTTCGCCACCATTTTCAACGACAGCGACGGTTGAGCCCGCCTTTACTAGCGTTTCTAACCCTAAATCAGCTATTGCGCCAGCAACAGACGCCATAGGTCCGACACCAGCGATGTTTGAGGCTTCAGTCATTCTCTGCACAATAGTAGGCGCGTTTGAGTGCGCATCTAGCGGCTCCAATGAGTATTTGAAGCAGGGATTTTCCTCTACATAGTTTAGAAGATCCCTTATGTGGCGTTTTATACTTTTAGTAGCTTCAAAAATGGCTTTTTTAACATCGCTCTTTATGTGGATCTTTGAGTACCCGATAGTTAGTCCATATTCGTAGATCATTGGCTATCACGGTAAGGATATGGCTCTAACCGGGCACGCTGTAACGCAAACTTTACACGCTACGCATTTCTCATCATCGAACTCTATTGACCAATCATCCTTAAACTTTAACGCTCCGGTTGGACATGGCGATATGCACGCGCCGCACGCCATACATTTATCCCAGTCTATTCTTAATGTTTCAGTAAATTCTTGGACTTGAACCCCCGCCTCTCTAAATAAGTTAAGCACCTCCCTAAGCTTGTCTCCAGTCGCTGGTATTGAAACTATAAGTTCACCTTTCTGAGCGTTAACCTTAGCCTCAAGTATATTGATTGGCACCCCGGTTTTCAACACTATGCTAGCTAAAATTGGCTTTTCAACAACATCGTGAGAATATATTAGCTTGACTCTCACGTTACGTTCCTACCTCCAACAATCTTTCTCGATATGTCATCGGTGGTTAAAATCCCGATTACACGGTTCATCGCATCTACCACTGGAACACCGGAAATATTGTGTTGAGCCATCCTACGCACAACAACATCTATGGACTCGTTCTCGAAGGCCGTTATAACTCTTCTAGTCATTATCTCATCCAGTCTTCTCTTATTATATGCTATCGCTTTAGCTAGATCCCATGAAGTCACTATTCCAATAAGCTTTCCCTCATCATCGACGACCGGCAAGTGATCTATGCCTTTCTCAACGAGCTTTGCCGCTACGCTATTTACGTCGTCGTTAGGTTTCGCTATAATGACATGCCGGTTCATTATGTCGCCAACTTTAGGCTCTTTTCTTCTGATCTCCAGAGGCTTAAATTTTCCTCTTTTTGGCAGCGGTTCAATAGGCTTAGTTAAGAAGAACATGCCTTCTAAAATCCATTTTTTCAGGGTTTCAGCTATTTCTCTGGCCATCTTATAGCTTGAAAGCGAGGAGGAAGGAACCTTTCTATCGCCTAAATACACTTTCCCGGATCTAAGCTCAGCGTAAGATACACGCTTAATAATTGGCCTCAGATCCGGTCTAGACGGCACGGCGTAGTCGCGTATGTTGACAAATATGTCCTCATCTCTTAGAGCTACAGTTTTAGCAACGCTCATGTTTATTATCGGTATAGGTATACCAATACCGATGTAAAGCGTTGGGCCATATCTGTAGAAAGATGCTCCCCGAAGATACCTGCTATTCATCTGCTTGAGATCGCCTTTAACCATGAGGGTTCCGTAGCCGGGTTCAGGATTATGCTGGGTTCCCTCACCGATTATGTAGCCTACTCCACCTCCAAGAAAAATCTTTGTTCCAAAACCTATTGTCTCGTAGCTCGGATCCTTACAGAGCGGGTTGAGCTGGCCAGCTCCAGAAAACGTTACATTCCCATAGTTTGGTAGTAGAGTACCCATGTAAGTATACAAAATTCTATCAGAGCTGTTTGTGGCGGCTTCATATCTCTGATAGCAGTTTCTTGGGTTAACGAGGATAGCTTGATTTAAATCATCAATGGTGATGACGGTTTCAATATGACGTCTTGGATAACAGTCTGTGCCATAGGACTCGGCTCTTAAAACAACCTCCTTACCGGAGACCAAATCCTCTATAACGTGTCCCCCACCATACTCTAATCCTCTAGTCTCGCTTATAGAAGTTGCTCCAAGATAACCATCAACAGCAGCTAGCCCCTTATAGACAGGCACATCATTCAACCAGCATCTAACCATCTTTATCGGCGGATCCGAGTGCCCAAAATTCAGGAACACTCCGGAACTACACATTGCGCCGAAAGTTCCAGTAGTTACAACATCGACCTCTTTGGCGACGGCTTCAACGCCGCTGCTCTCGGCGAGCTTAATAACCTCTTCAGCAGTTAACACTACGGCGTCTCCGCGCTTTATCTTTTCATTTATCTCATCTATCGAGCGTATGCGTATCTCCTTATTTTCCTCCCTCAAAACACTAACCTCCGAAGAGAAATCGAGGTCAAAATCATTATAGAGCGATTAAACGTGGCGATAGAGTTTCTGTCGAGTTTTTCCTCCTCCATATAATTTTCTACATATTTCTGTAGAATATTTATTCACTATAATATATATCTTTCCTCAAGCAAATCATTTAGGCTGAGCCCCATCTTAAAAATGAATAAGCTAAATTAAAATATTAAGCAGAGCAGACTTATACTTATGTTAGAATATTCGGCAGATTTACTCATATCTCTAGCTAAAAGTGTAATTTCACTGTTCATAATAGTTGACCCGCTTGGGAATATACCTATTTTCATAGGTTTAACGGTTGAGATGAAGCGAAGAGAGAAGCGGAAAGTATTTAATACGGCTACCATAACAGGCTTCATTCTTCTTTTATCATTCGCTGTTGCCGGGAACCAGATACTATACATTTTCGGAATAACGTTACAGAGTTTCATGGTGGCTGGCGGAATATTGCTCTTAATACTTGCCATCAGAATTTTAGTTGTGGGGGAATGGGGAGAAATACATAGAGCGCCGGAAAGCATAGGCGCGGTTCCAATAGCTGTTCCGCTCCTTGTCGGTCCAGGGGCGATAACAACTACGATACTAAGTCTCCAGGAATTTGGGATAATGGTGACGGTTGCCTCGGTAATAATAGTGTTTGCTGCAGTATGGTTAATTCTTCGATATATTGAGCCGATCTATAGCGTATTGGGAAAGAACGGTTCAGTAGTTATCTCAAAGGTAATGGCGCTGTTGATAGCTGCAATAGCAATACAATACATTATGAATGGGCTGAAAGCGTGGACTTAACTTCATGGGTCAATCTTTCCAGCAGGATGATGTTCAGCCTCACTCTTACATTCTAATGGTGAAGGGTAAAGATTTGAGAAAAAAGCATTTCAAGCAATTATATGTCGAGTATAAACCTTACGGTTACCTCCTTAGGATCCTCTATAATTTCCATGCGGTGATATGTTACCGCCTTTATTCCGACCTTCTGCTTATGTCTCTCGGGGTTGAATGGTTCGCCGCAAATTTTAGCGCTCAGCCTAAATCCACCATCAGTTTTCTCTATCTTAATTATGTTGAACCTTGAATAGAGCATATTTTCAACCTCAAATCTTACAAGCAGATCTTCAAGCCAATTATATAGTAGAGATTGCTTATCCTCCCCCTCAACCTCAACGCTCTCCTCAATTTCGCATTTAACATCCTTGGTATCCGTCATCGTTTCAAACATGGCTAAAGCCGCATTTTCAAAAGCTTCATATAAATTTTTGCCATAGGCAGCTATATAGACATCGGCTGTATGCTCTAGGAACTCGAACCGTTCTTTCCTACAATTCGCGGGCATGCTCGTAGCCTCCGTTAACTCTATTAAACACTGAAATCTACCTAAGCCTTATCAACATTAATAGTTTTAGTTTATGAGTCGGTATAATTTTATTCAGGGTTGAACGGATATGGAAGAATGGGATCTAGTAATAATTGGCGCAGGGCCAGCTGGTTTAACAGCCGGCATTTATGCCGCCAGAAGCGGCCTTAAAACCCTAATTTTAGAGGAAAAACAGGCTGGAGGCTCCCTTCTAATAATACCCTGGATAGAAAATTATCCGGGTTTCCCTGAGGGCATTAGCGGTGAGGATCTTGCTAGAAGAATGGTTAGTCAGTGCTTGAAGCACGGCGTTCAGATACATGAGTTTGAGAGCGCTGTTAAGCTGAAGGTTGAAGATCGCGGAAGGAAGATCGTTAAAACCGATAAAGCCGAGTATCTTGCTAGAGCAGTTGTAATCGCTTCCGGGTCGAAGCATAAAAAATTAGGTGTCCCTGGGGAAGAGGAGTTTGAGGGGAGAGGTGTAAGTTATTGTGCCCTATGCGATGGCGCGTTCTTTAAGGGCTTAAGGGTTCTCGTTGTTGGTGGCGGAAATACTGCTGTCGCATCAGCCATATATTTATCCAAGATTGCAGCGAAGGTTTATTTAGCTCACAGGAGAGGGGAGCTAAGAGCCGAGAAAATTTATTTTAATGATCTCGTTAAGAGTGGGGTTGAAATATTATGGAACACTGAAGTTAAAAAGATTGATGGGGATGCTAGAGTCAGGAGCGTAACCCTCTTCAACAACAAGAGCGGTGAGGAAAGCGAGCTAGCGGTTGACGGCGTCTTCATATGTGTTGGTGAAAGCCCGAATAGCGGGATTGCAGTAGCGTCTGGAATAAAGGTCGATGAGCAAGGCTATATAATTGTGGGCTTCAACCAAGAAACTAGTATCTCAGGGGTTTACGCCGCGGGGGACATAACAGCGTGCCCAGTAAAACAGATTGGAACCGCTGTAGGACAAGCGATAATTGCGGCTACCGAGGCATATGTGTACGTGAGTAAACCATACTATGCTAGAGAGCATGTAGTTTAAGCCTAACATCTGAGAGGATACTTACCATATTTCCTGCCAATATTAAACATCAACAGGTAATTTTCCAGTCGAATATAGTTGGCGGCAGTGTTTCCGCAACCCAAAGCGTAGCCTCCGCCCGGAGCACACTCATGTATGATGCTCTTAACATATTTTTCGAAGTCTCCGAGAGGGGCTCTGACGAGCTTGTCCATATCGACGCCCCCGAGAACCGCTATCCGGTCACCATATAGTCTCTTATATTCTACAACTGGGTAAGAAGCATCCTCATACGAGTGTTTAGCGTCTATTCCAACATACTCGATCAAGTCATCCATAACGATCTTCAGGTTTCCGCAGCTATGTAATATAAATGGTTTCCCATGCCTATGCACGCTTTCCACACATTTCCTATGCCATGGAAAAACATATTTTCTCAGCAGATCTGGATGAATCATCGGCCCAGTTTTATAACCCATATCATCGCCCATGGATATTGCGCCCACAGACTTATCCTCAGAACATATGCTGCAATAAAAAGATATCACAGGCCCGATTTTCTGAAACATATTTTCGATCAGAGATCTATCCATGTATAATGCTTTAAAGAAGTTTATTGAACCCATAAGCCACATAACATTCTCCAAAACACCGCCCGGTGTTAACGGCACTATCTTCATTCCCTGAGGCAGAAATCCCCTTAAAATATCTAGTAGCAATATGCACGCGTTCTCTACATCGCTTAGATCTGGCCAACAATATTTCTCAAAGTCCTCCCTGTTCTCTATAGTACCTCTATTTTCATCCTGCCACGTCCTCTTATGGCGGGTTAGCGGCGCAGTGTCATCAGCTAGCAAAACGTTCCACCTAGGGAAGGGGGAAGGTAAATGAAGAACAACATAATCGTACCCCAGCTTCGAGTAGAAGTCCACTTGAACCCTAAAACTACGCTCCAAGTCTCTAATAATCTTTTGCTGATTCTCCGCTCTAGCTATGGATTTCATTTGATCAGAAGATAATGTCACCATCCGACCGCCAGCGGCTTCAGCCTGAGATGCTTGTTGTAACGGCAGCTGCCGCCCTGTTACAGCTTCTATGATTTCTGGGTCAGCGAACAGATCATAGAATGGCACCCTGTCAGGCTCTCCCTCAAGACGCAGAATAGTTTCTAACCGATCAAAATTGTTATCCATTGAATCCACCAATAATTAACTGTCCACATCCCTATTTAAAGACAGCCGGCAATTCTTTATGACACTGTAAAAGTCTTAACGCAAATATGATAATTGCCACTAAAAGTTTTATAGGCTCAAAAATATTTTAGAATGCTCTGCGAAATCGGCTGTTTCTCTAGGAGTCTTTCATGTTTTGAAAAGCTTTCTTTAGGATTCTGTACGTCAACCCCCATATTACTATGTCTCCGACAATGAACGCGGGCTGTGTTTCGGAGCCAACCTCAATAGCTTTTTCGTTATTAAGCAGTTCGCTTAGAGATACCCAAACACATCTTTCTAACTCACGTTTATTCAGCTTTATTTCTGGTTCACTTTCGAGCAGAAAGACGAAGGGAAGAACCATGATGCTAGGATTTGACTTAGACCTCTCCGGCTCCACCGCGCCGAGAAGAATACTTTCCTTAAGATCTATACCGGTCTCCTCAATAGTCTCCCTAACCGCTGTCTCCAGTAAATCCCTATCTTCCGCCTCGCGTTTCCCTCCTGGAAGAGAGAAGTGGCCAGACCATGGATCCCTTGGAGATTCAGCTCTTTTCACAATCAATAAATATATGTCTGACTCGCGCACTCTAAGTAGAATAGATACTGCGGCATTTGCCGCGCTTTCCCTATAGTTGGAGAAGGGCTTTAAGTTTCTGCCTATCGCATCAAGTTTCCTCAATTCTCCACGCTCTTCAATTTAGGAGATGGGTTGAAGCTGTTTAACCGGGTTTCTTAAAGACCCGATTTTTTCGATGGTTATTTCAACGATGTCTCCACTCATTAAAGAGAAGTCATCTGGAGGAATTATTCCGGTTCCAGTTAGGCACACGGAGCCCGGTGGGACAGTGTTATATTTGCAGAGATATGATCTAAGCTCTTCTATGCTTCGCTTCATTTCTGCCGTGCTTGTTGCGCCCTCGAAAACTATTTTTCCAGACCTGAAAACTCTGCATTCTACACGCAGTTTAGGCTCCTTTCCGGCTTCATCAATCGTCAGGATTGATGGACCTAGAGCGCAGCATCTATCAAATATTTTTGCCTGCGGAAGGTAAAGCGGGTTCTCGCTCTCTATGTCTCTTGAAGAAACATCGTTGCCAGCTGTGAAGCCGAGGATTTCTTGGTTAGATCCTAAGATAAATGCGAGCTCTGCTTCTGGAATATTTCGTTTCGAATCCCCTCTCACATATATCTCCTCCCCGGGTCCTACGCAACGATGAGCCGTGGCCTTAAAGAAGATTTCCGGCCTTGCAGCGCTATAAACTAAGTCATAGACGCTCTTCACGCTAGTTTCTCGCTCTCTCGCCTCCCTGCTCCGCCTATATGTTACGCCGCAACCCCAGACCTCTGGTGGAACAATGGGTATTAAAAGCCGAAAATTGTCTTCTCCACTTTCAATCTTCTTGTACGAGTATGCTGGGAGATTGCCGGATTTTTTCTCAATAAGATCTGTAAGAAAATCGTCGATAGATTTGCCGGTCTCGTTTGCTTTAGACGCTAGATCTAGGAAGGAGCGTAAAGGGTCTTCACACGCTTCAGTTATATCGACCACTTCATTATTCATCCAAATGCCGATGCGTTCTCCAAAGGGAGATGAAAAGCGAATTATCCTCAAATTTACAACCCCTTCTGTTCAAACTAAAGTGATAAAAACGACTATTGAGAATTTAAGGATTACCCAACGTGGCGCTTAACCTCTTCCCCCATGGGACGTTTTTCGACCATATTTTTTAACTGCCTTAAAATATGCTTCAAGGTTTGTTAAAGGCACGTTATCTGGGATTGAGCCTGAGACATTTATGAAGTATCCCGGATATGAGCCTGCAATCTTAAGGCATCTTTTAACCTCAATGACGACATCGCTCACTGTGCCATACGTTAGTCTGCCTATGTCTACGCCGCCCACTATAACTTTATCGTTTCCATATTTTTCGGCTATAAGGCTTAGGTTGGAGCACTCCTCAATTATAAATCCGTCTGCCCCCGCTTCAGATATATCGTCCATTATGGGCGTCATATCTCCATCGGTACAGAAGAGAACAACTATCCCCTTCGATTTTAACTCACTCCAAACACGATTATACCATGGAAAAATGTATCTGCGCATCCAATTCATAGGAAAGAATGGGCCGCGTGTTGAGCAGATATCATCGTGGCTTATAAAAGCCTTTATATCAGTCTGAGACCATGCTTTCGCTTCAAGCAGCGACAGATTGCCAAACCTCCCTAAAAGTTTCTCAAAGCCTTTCGGATCCATGTACGCGGCCTTAACCACGTAGTTTAAGCCAAACATTTTAATGAGCCACATTAAGCAAGTATGGTATGTTCCTCCTGGAACAAGTTGACTTCTATAGGTTGACTGATACTCTCTGTGAACCTCTCTAAAATGCTCCGCAAGATCCTCTTGCGACGGTATATTCCACTCGCTGAATGGATCGAAATCTAAAACCTCGTTAATAGATTTTACCTCTATTGTTTTTCTCCATTCTGTTGGATAAGCTTGGGACCAAGAGTCTTTTCTTACCTCAATGCTCTTATATCTTTTAGCGATGAAATCCTCTAGAGGAGTGTACGTAAACCATGTCATGTCTAAATCTAGCTTAGCGAAAGCTAGGCTCTGCGCCTCTCTCGGCTTTTCAAGCGGATTTAAGCCGGAGATCTTGGCTATAAACTCAGTATGATTAAGAAACTCCACTTGAGGGACTCTGTCGCTTTCCTCAAGATATAGGGCTGAAAGGGCTCTATCGTAGCCCGTATATGTAGCCTCCTTAAGTCTTAACTTACATTGGGGACTTAGATTCTGCTTAAGGGACTTAATTACAGGGCAGCGTCTACATGTTGTTCATGCAAATTCTCTTCATAAAAAACTCCTTGAACCCATCCACATTTACATCCACGCAAACTTTCACGGCTTTCTCTCCTAGTTTAGCTGGCAAAGCTACTGTCTGCCCAGTAGTATATTCTCCTCTAGTCTCCACAAGTATCTTCATGTCCATCATTCTCACTAAGTTAGGATTTATTGAAACAGCTAACGCTAAGGGGTCGTGGAGCCAAGTGTAGTCTCTATTCACTATTCTTAAGTATTCTTCAACCATCGAAACTATCGCGTCCGTTAGGGGGGATTTAGCTGCCGAAATCTTGTCTAAGTCTTTTCGTTCAATATAGACTTTTAATGTCACATCGAGCGGAACCATTGTTATCGGGGCCCCGGAGCTGAAAACTATCTTTGCGGCTTCAGGATCACATAAGATATTGTGTTCTCTGTAGGGAAGATTTAAACCGTTAAAGAGCCTGGTCACGCCACCCATAACCACTATCTCCATAATGTTTTCAGCTATCTTCGGCTCCTTTATTATGGCGGCGGCAAGATTCGTCAAAGGCCCTACGGCGACCACTGTAATTTCACCCTTCATAGACATTATCTCTGAGATTATTAGGTCAACTGCGTGGGTCTCACATGGTTTTAGTTCATTATCTTCAGGGGTTAGAAATCCTTTACCTTCATGTCCAGCCCACCCTAAGATTGGCCTATCCCTCATTAACGGTTGCGCTATCCCCGTAGCTACTGGAACATGCTCTAACCCAGAAATTTTCAGCATTTTCTTAGCTATTTTCGCTCTTAAATTAACATCTCCGTGAACGGTTGTTACCGCCCTTATCTCTACGTCTTTCCTAGACTTTATGGCGAGAGCCAACGCTAAAGCATCATCAACATCAGTTCCAATATCGGTGTCAAGAATTATTTTCTTCAAGGGACACACCTCTTTATTAGGTGGCAATCGACATCATGGTTATTTTTAACCAACCCTTATTTAAAACGATTTATCTTTGAGCGCGTTAGATGCGCGTCAGGATAAAATTCAAATATTTTTATCTCGGAGAAAACGAGTATAATAGATGTAGAGAACTGTAGGTTGGGGTTGAAGTAATGGTGAATATACTTATAGTCTATGATTCAAGAACCGGAAACACGGAGAAGACCGCTTTTCTTGTGGCTGAAGGTGTTAGGAAAGTTAATGGTGTGAACTGCATAGTTAAAAGGGTTGACGAGACGAATCTAGATGATCTCTTAAACGCTGACGGAATAATTATTGGGTCGCCAACATATTATGGTGGAATGAGCGCGAAAATAAAAGATCTAATTGATAAAAGTGTTAAAATTCATGGTAAGCTTGAGGGGAAAGTTGGCGCTGCATTCACCACGTCGGGTGGAACTGCGACTGGGGCTGAGACAACATTACTGTCTATAATTAACGCCCTACTAATCCATGGCATGATAGTCAAGGGGAATCCGGAAGACAAACATTATGGACTCGCCATCGTCGGCGCTCCAGAAAGCGACGAGGATAAAAATCTCTGTAGAGAATTCGGATTTAAATTCGCAAATCTTGTGATGAAAATCTCAAAATCTTGACTAAGGAAGGCTTAGAGCACTTTAAATCTTCTTACTTGTTTAAGCGTCTGGGTTTATGGTTGAAAAAGCATGAAAGCTGTCGTGCTGGCTGCTGGTGAGGGTCAAAGGCTTAGACCCTTAACCCTCACTCGTCCAAAACACATGATACCGGTTGGCGGGAAGCCGATTTTAGAGCACTTGATAAACGCGCTTAAAATCTCTGAGATAGAGGAGATTTTGATCGTTGTTAACTATAAAGCTGAGACTATAAGAGCCTATTTCGGTGACGGCTCTAAGCATGGGGTCAAAATAAGATATGTTGTTCAAGAGAGTGTTGCTGGGACAGCTGACGCTGTTCGCGCCGTAGAGAAATATGTCGGAGACGAAGACTTTCTGACAGTTAATGGCGACCTACTCGTATCGAACGACGTGATAAAATCCGTTGTCCACATGCACAAAAAAGATTCTTCAATCGCCACTTTAACTGCTGTTCAAGTTGAACGGCCAGAAGATTATGGTGTGTTAAAGGTGGATTGTGGGAAACTGATCGACATAGTCGAGAAACCCTCCGAGAGAAATATAGGTAATCTTGTCAATGCAGGGATCTATGTTTTCTCAACGAAAATATTTGATTTTATAGCGCGTACCGAACCATCCCAGAGAGGAGAGGTCGAGATAACAGGCTCTATCCGATTAGCCATAAAGGAGGGCGAAAAGATTTCAGTTGTGGAAGTTCCCAGCGATAAATGGCTCGATATTGGTCGGCCTTGGGATCTTTTTGACGCCAACATGCGTGTTCTAAAGAATATTAAGCCAGATATTCTGGGAAGAGTTGAAGAAGGAGTGCACATTAAAGGCCCTGTCTTCATAGGTAACGATGCGCTTATTCGCTCCGGATCATATATTGAGGGGCCGGTTTTCATTGGCGATGGATGCGATATTGGCCCAAACTGCTATATACGCCCATATACGAGCATAGGGAGAAACGTTAGGATTGGAAACGCATGTGAAGTTAAGGGCAGCATACTGATGGATAATGTCCATGTAGGGCACCTCTCATACATAGGCGACAGCATAATAGGAGAGAACTGCAATCTAGGCGCAGGGTTTATTTCAGCTAATCTCCGCTTCGACAAGAAAACTATTCGCGTAAGCGTTAGAGGAGAAAAAGTCGATAGTGGTAGAATAAAGATAGGTGTAATTATGGGCGATAACGTGATGACAGGTGTAGGCACCTTATTTATGCCTGGCGTAACCGTTGGCTGTAATAGCTGGATTGGGCCAAATATTGTTGTTTACAGAGATGTACCTCCGGATACTATTCTCACATTAGAGCAGCAAATTAAATGCAAGAAGCTGGGCGCTGCACAATAAAGTAATAAGTATCGAAGCATATAATATTAGAACATAGTTAATGTAAGGAAGAGGGAGCATGTCTGCGGCTGAAAGAAGATTCATTACTGAAATTTCCTCGCTTATTGATAAAACAGTTAGCGTTATAACCGTCGATGGGAAAACATATGTTGGCACGCTTGTCGGAATAAACCCAGCTAATCTGAGCCTATGCCTATCAGACGCTAGGGATGAGAAGGGTCAGGTTATACCAAAAATAGTGTTGAGCGGAGGTAGAGTCGCCGAAATCCTATCGATCAAGAAGCCCTTTGACCTTAAGGGTTTAGCGGAAAGGCTTGAAAGGGTTTTCCCGAGAATGGTTAAGCTTTACGAGAAGGAGGGCTTCATATGGGTTATGGATAAAATCAAGGTGACAGAAGACGGTGTTGTAGAAGGGACGGGACCAGCCGCCGAGAGGGTTCAAAAGGTTTATCAGCAGTTCTTACAGGAAGTAAAAGAAGAGTGAACTTTGTTTCCAAGGGAAACATTCTTCCCCGATTCTTCAGCATATTTACTAAATTAGTTTTATATAAACCATTCCGGCCTAGCCCCTCGCTCTCCTCTCTTAGATAACGCACCGAAGTCGAAGGGCGATAGGACACTTATCAAGTCTTCCAAGTTACCTAGATTGGTGAAATCAACCTTAATTTTCAGTATTTGAGACAGAGCCTTTAAGAGCTCGATGGCCGCTTCTTTATCTGGATAGTTTCCCGGGGTCTCTGATAGTAGGCATAGACCTCTAATGCCACGTATCCTGCACATGCCTATTAAAAGGCCAGCCACACCGAAGATGCTGATTTTAAGGGGTTCGACGCCTAAATCTCTAGCGATTTTAGCTGTCTCGTTATCTGAAGCCGCGAAATAGAGCTTTGGTTTAATGACGGTTCTGCCGGGCCTATAGCCTCCAAGAGATATAACGAAGCCGCAACCTAAGCTCTCGGCTATGTCAAGTATCCGTCCGCAGAGCTCGTATTGGCCGCGTAACGTGAGCGCTTGTGTATTTCCATGCAAAAGTATTAGGTCCCGTTCTCCAGCCTCATCTCCTCTAAAGTAATATAGTTGGTTAATTGGATGTTTTAAGAGCCCAGATTCATCGGTGATGGCCATGTCATGGAAGTAGGAAGACTTAATTTCGCAGAAAAGTTTTGCATTAAGCTTTTTTATGAGGTAAGCTACTGCTATGTTTGCTACGAGCCCTATTCCCGGAAGCCCCTCTATGAGGACGGGATTAGTTAATTTGGGGCGCTCATATATTTTTATCTCGCAAACCAATAATGCTCGCCCTCGATCTAAATTTAATAGGGGGTTAAACTGGTAATTAAATGTCGCGTCGGTGCGTACATACTATGGTGGAGTTCGAGATTCGCGAAAGAGATCTACTTGCAAGGATAGGAAGGCTTAAAACTAAGAGCGGGACAATCGAGACTCCAGTGTTCCTGCCAGTTATAAATCCGGCTAAAGAGGTGGTGAAGCCTAGAGAATTATGGGAAGATTTTAACTGCAAAGCCCTAATAACTAATGCTTACATTGTCAAGAAACATTTTGGCGAAGAAGCTAGGATGAAAGGGATACATAGAATACTTGAATATCCAGGCGTCGTTATGACTGATTCTGGAGCCTACCAGATTCTCGTTTACGGCAGCTTAAACGTGACTAATGAGGAAATCATAAGATATCAGGAGGAGATAAACACCGATATTGCAACCATTCTAGACATGCCGACCGGCTGGGACGTCTCAGTCGACTATGCTAGATACACTGTTGAGGAGACATTGAAGAGGGCGAGAGAGCTAGAAAATATTAGAGGTAGGTCTGATATAGTTTGGGTTGGCCCAATTCAGGGTGGACGATACATAGATCTCGTTGCCGCCTCAGCTAGGGAGATGGGGAAGCTCCCATTCGACATACATGCCTTAGGAAGCCCGACACCAGTCATGGAGCAATACTTGTTTGATGTGCTAGTTGACATGATAGTTGCAGCTAAAATGAACGCCCCGGTGGAAAGAGCCTTCCACCTATTCGGGGCCGGGCACCCCATGATGTTTTCTTTGGCGGTTGCCTTAGGCTGCGATCTTTTCGACTCAGCGGCTTACTCGCTTTTCGCCCGTGAGAACAGGTATTTGACAGATTATGGAACAATTCGCCTAGAGGAGATTAAGTATTTTCCATGCTCTTGCCCCGTCTGCGTAAAGCGTAGTCCAAGCGATCTCATGGAGATGCCGAGCGACGAGAGAGAAAGAGAGCTAAGTAAGCACAATTTGCACGTATGTTTCGCTGAGATTAAGAGGGTGAAGCAGGCTATAGTTGAGGGCAGGTTATGGGAGTATTTGGAGATGAAAGCGCATGCTCACCCCTCACTTCTTAAGGCATTAAAAAGCATGCGGAAACACAGCGAATATATCGAGAAAAACAGCCTCTGCGTAAAGAAGAAGGGTCTATTTTTCTTCGGCTCGATTGATTTGAGCCGACCTGAGGTTATTCGGCACAACAGAAGATTAAAAGAGAGATATGTTCCTCCAGAGCGAGCCAGAGTTTTAATTCTAATTCCTGATTCTGAAACAAAGAGCACCCGCGGGCGGAAATACGTCAAGAGAGTTGTCTCGAAAAGCTGTAGAAGGTTAAACGTGGATTTAAACGCTATTCACGTATGCTTTTATTCGCCGCCATTTGGAGTCATACCGATTGAGTTATCTGAAACTTACCCGCTGTATCAGTATGAGTATGCCTATCCGCCAGACGCTGAAACCATTGAATATGTTGCTGAAAAGATTTTAGAATATGTTGCCGCATCCCCATATAGGAAAATCATTGTATTAGTGGAAAAAGGGTCTTGGAACGATAAACTAGTAAAGTCGTTCATCGAAAGATTTTATGAAAGAGAGATTAAAGCGGAGATATTAACTTTGGATATGAGTTCTCTAAAAGTAGAGTGAAACCGAGAATACGGAAAAAAGATTATATTTTATTGTGAATAAATAGTTTAGTTTAAAGTTGAAAAATGGAGATTAATTGGAATTAGATGGTGGAAAAGCCCGTTGGAGATAAGATTCTTAGGCGGAGCCAGAGAGGTTGGCAGAAACGCTATATCAGTGAAGACAGCTAAAACTCAAATTCTACTTGACTATGGCGTTATGCTTAATCATACTCCTGGTTTCCCGATGCATGTTCCCCCTAGGGAAGTTAACCTCGTTATAGCTACGCATAGCCACTTGGATCACACAGGCGCGATACCCATCTTCCATATAAGCGAGCGGACACCGGTTTATGGAACGAGGTTGAACATGGAGCTAACAAGCCTATTAATCAAAGATTTCATTCATTTATCAGGCTACTATCTTCCTTTCGAATATATAGAGTTAAACTCTATGGTTAGAAGCTATATCAGCGTGAGTTATAGGGAAGAAGTTAAGGTGGGCGACATAAAATTTAAGCTCCTGAATTCAGGGCATCTTCCCGGAGGGGCCTCAGTTTTAATTGAAGCCGAGGGAAAATGCCTCCTATATACGAGCGACTTTAACACTATAGAGACTAGACTTCTTCCGGGAGCGGATTTAGAGTATAAGGATCTCGACGCCGTGATAATTGAGAGCACATATGCTGATGAGGATCATACTGAACGGAAACTCCTCGAAGAGAAGTTTATTAAAGAAGCGACCGAAGTTGTAGAGGCGGGTGGAACAGTTTTAGTTCCCGCGTTCAGCGTTGGCCGAGCTCAAGAGATCGCATGCGTCCTCGCAGCCTATCATTTTGAGCACCCCGTCGTAATAGACGGCATGGCGAGGGAAGCCAGCAGAATACTTATGAATCACTTAGATTTTCTCAGGGATCCGAAACTCTTCATGGATGCCGTTCACATGGTTAATTGGGTGGATGATTGGAGGGAGCGAAAAAGAGCTGCGAAGCGGCCAGGCATAATAATAGCGCCAGCCGGAATGTTAAAGGGCGGCCCAGCAACATATTACGTTCAAATAGTTGGGAAAAAATCTAAGAACGCGATCTTTCTGGTCGGTTATCAAATACCGGGAACCCCGGGGCGCGAATTGTTGGATAGCGGCAGATGCGTTATAGATGGAAAAATTCGTAAGATTAAGGCAAAGGTAGGTTTCTTCGACTTTTCATCCCATGCTGGTGCGAAAGAGCTTAAAAGCGTCATTAAGATGCTTGATGGAAAGCCAATCGTGTTCACGATTCATGGAGCGGACGGAAACTGCCAAAAATTCGCTAAGTGGATTAAGGAAGAGGTGGGTTTAGAGTCGAAGGCGCCAAATCCCGGAGAAAAATTTGTGATATAGGTTTGGGAAATGAGGATTTATTTAGTTCGAGTTGGCGAAGTGGATGCGGAAATTCTGGATTTTATTCGAAGAGAAGTGATGGAGACATTTAAAGGAGCTGTTTGCGAAATTAGTGGAAAAACGATACCGTTGCCGGATAAAGCGTATAACCATGTGAGGCGGCAATTCCTTTCGGAAATACTGCTGAGCGAAGTGTTGAAGTTTGCGGTGGAATCAGAGAGGGATGCTGGGGAATCATGTATAGCGCTGGGAGTTACCAGCGCCGATATTTATGCGCCGGGAATGAATTTATTTTCGGTGAAGCTCAATGCCCCGGGAAATCTGCGATAATATCGCTTTTTAGGCTTAGGCCTGAATTTTACGGTGAGAATCCAAACAGAGATCTTCTCGTAGATAGAGCCATTAAAGAAGCGATTCATGAGTTGGGGCATGTGTTCGGTCTGAGACACTGTGAAAACCCGGCATGCGTCATGTTCTTTTCGCTTCATATAGGGATGACTGATAGGAAAACGCGAAGATTCTGTAAGAAGTGCGCCACTAAATTAAGAATTTGATTGGAGAAGACCTGTAGGATTTATCTATGTAAACATGTTTAACTTAATTCGGTGATATTATGGTTTTCATAGTAGGGATTGTAGGTAGCCCGAGAATTGGCGGCAACACCGAGATGCTCCTTCAAGAGGCTTTAAACGCGGCCACCGAGGAGGGCGCTCAAACCGAAATTATAAGGTTGGCTGACAAGGAGATTAAGCCATGCGATGCTTGCCTTTCATGCAGAAGAACGGGCGAATGCCATATAAAGGATGATTTCCAAGAGATCTTTGATAAAATGGTTAAAGCGGACGGCATAATACTTGCTTCACCAGTCTACTTTGGATCCGCGACACCGCAGATAATGGCTTTAATCGACAGAGCTGGGTATGTTTCCATGGCTAAAGGGCGGATTTTTGAGAACAAGGTTGGGGGACCACTAGTTGTAGCTAGAAGAGCTGGCCAAAACTTCACATTCGCGCAGCTGCTCTTCTTCTTTATGATTCAAGGCATGATTGTTCCGGGGTCAACATACTGGAACATAGCTTTCGGCAGGGATAAAGGCGACGTGCTTAAAGATGAAGAGGGTTTAAGAACTGCGAGAAACTTCGCGAAGAAGATGGTTTGGCTTATAAAAAAGATAAAGGGATTAGGGTGAATGAAAAGATCATTAAGCGGCTATTCGCCTACGATCTTCCTGAGTTCATCCAACAATTTTTTTGCGTGCACTAGAGTCTCCTCAACGAAGTCGTATCCTCTATATGGGGCTGCAAGCTCATCAATATTGGACATTTCCCTCATTATTCGCTTTATGCTTTTTTCATCCATACTTTCTAACACGTTCTTCAGATCCCTTAAAGCAGCGAGAACCTTCTTAGCCTCATAGGAAAAGTGCTCGTAGGGGCCAATAAGGCGCTCTATAGCCTTTATTTCACGCATAGCCTCATCAACGCTCATCTTAACCGCCAATTTTCTTTTTAAGGAAGGGACATATATAATATTTTGGACGAATAGTTTTCAAGATTGGTTAGAATGTTTAAGGAGGTTTAATCGTGAGGGGTTACAGGGTCGTTTTTCCAAAGGCCAATACCATTGAGATTGAAGAATTCGACGTTAAGGAGCCGTCTGAAGGCGAGGTTCTGGTGGAGAACGTGGCGACGTTGATAAGCACGGGGACGGAGCTGACGGCTTTGACTGGCGATTTCCCGGAGCGGTCAGCTTGGTCAATATATGTTAAGTATCCTTTCGTGCCAGGGTATTCTAGCGTTGGTAGAATAGTAAAGTGCGGCGCTGAGGTTGAGGGCTTCACTGTTGGCGATATGATTGCAGCGATGTCCCCGCATGCAACCTACGCCACTGTCCGCGCGGATCAGATTATAAAGGTTCCCGAGGGCGTTAACGTTGAAGAAGCATGCTTCCATACGATTGCGGCTGGAGTGATGAATTCAGTTAGGCTTGCAAAAGTTTCCCTAGGCGAATCTGTTGCGGTTGTCGGCCTTGGGCTTCTTGGGCAGATGGCCGTGATGTTCTCTAGGATGGCTGGAGCGCATCCGGTTATAGCCGTAGATCTCGCCGAATACAGGCTTAAGCTTTCCGAGCTATCGGGGGCAACGCATACTCTACGCGCTGGCGACTGGGGCGATCTGAGAGAAGCCGTTAGGAGAATAACTAGGGGAAGAATGGTGGATAAAGTCTTTGAGGTAACAGGGAATCCAAGCGTTATACCAGAAGCTATAACGCTCACTAAACCTCTGGGATACTTTGTAGTTTTAAGTTCGCCTAGAGGAAAGACAGCAATAGACTTTCATGATGAGGTTAATAGGCCGAGCAGAGTGATAATTGGGACTCATTTCTCCAGCCAACCCGAATACGAGACACCATATAATCCATGGACGAGAAAAAGGAACACTGAGCTATTTTTCGATCTATTGTCAGCTAGATATATTAGAGTTAGCCATTTAATAACGCATAGATATTCTTGGCGTAATGCTGAAGAAGCCTATAGAATGCTCTTAAAGGATAGGTTTAATGCTATGGGCGTAATCCTCCAATTCAAGAATTACTGAGCAGGGAGATGACTTAAGTGGCAATAAATGAAAAACCTAAGCGTATTCTCTTTGTTTGCACGGCTAATGTTGATCGGAGCCCAACAGCCGAGGCTATTTTAAGAGGCGTCGATGGGTTTGAGGTTCGATCAGCCGGCATATGGCCTAACGCTAGGAAAAGAATAACGGAGGGGCTTATTGATTGGGCTGACGTAATATTTGCGATGGAAGAGCATCATAAGGATGCTATAGTGGCCTTGAAGCCTGAGGCAGAAAACAAAATCGTTGTGCTTGACATACCGGATATATATGCGAGAAGCGATCCAAGGCTAATAAAATTGCTGAAAGATAAGCTCTCCGAGTACTTAGGGAGAATATGGGAAAAATAAAGCGAGGATTCTAAAGCCGAATTACAGAACCCTCATCGCCCATAGTATGCCATTTAATAGATGCGTCTGAAACCATTCTTCGCTCCAAATCTCTTTAAAATGTCCAAACGCCGTATAGAAGACTCTGCCCTCACCATAATTGTGGCACCAGCAGAGCGCATAGTCGTTGTCCGGCCTAGTCCCTTTACTTAAGTCGACCGAGCTATTGTCTAATTTTATTAGAACATGAGTTCTGTCTCGGGACCAGTCCCTAAACGTGTAAACCTCCTCTTTGACGGTAAATCTTTCCGGAAGATGTCTTGTAGCCGGATGATTTCTGTCTTCCACGATAACCGCGACCTCCTGAGTCCACGGATGGCTATGAAAGTATCCGCCAAGCATCCTCCCGTATTCCGGAAACTTGTAGAATGTGTCCGCAGCATTATGGATACCTATGAAACCTTTTCCACCTTTAACCGCATTTATGAAGTCCATTTTTTGCTCATCAGATATTGGCAGCTCGCCGGTCGTCGCGAATAATATTGCATCAAACTTTTTCAAGTTCTCATGGTTTAAAAGATCACATTCATCTGTGGCGACTACGTCAAACCTCCCTGACTCGGCACCGATTCTCTTAATGGTCTCCCTAGCAACTGGCAGGTAATCATGTTTAAAGCCAGCTGAGTGGGTCACCATAAGGAGCCTTTTCATCAGCCTTAAACCTCCTGAACATATTCTTTTGAGGAAGCATTTATTTAATGCTTTCCTAAAGCGGTAAAAGTCTTTAGGGGCGCTTGACCTATTTCTCCCTAGCCTTCTTAGCGAGCCCTTCAATCTTCTCGGCAGCCTCGTTTAGAATTCTGGATGCCTCCTTAAGCGTTTCCTCGTCGAACTTCTCCCTAAGAGCCTCCTCCAAATCTATAAGAGATCTAATAGTTTTCTCAAAGGATTCCCGTAACTCAGCAACCCTTCTCATTGAGGGAAGGAACCATATGAAGCGTGGAGCAAAAAAGATTATTCTCCGCATTTTCTCCTGTATGTTAGCCTGCTCCTCCAGCAGTTTTAAGCCCTGCTCGGTTATTGCGTAACGTTTTACCCCCGTCTCTCCACTTGGAACTTCTTTAATATAGCCCTTATCCTGTAACCATGCTAGGAGCGGATAAATCGACCCGGGGCTAGGCTTCCAGAAACCATGAGTCTCCTTCTCAATTTCATCCATTATCTCTGAGCCCGACATGGGCTTCTCTTTCAGCAGCCAGAGAACACGGAACTTTAAAAAGCCTTTAGGAACGCAGGCTAAATGTCTACCTAAGTTTCTCCATGGTCCGTGTGGTGGAGGTGGGGGTGGTGGAGGCACATGCGGCGGATTATCGTGTTCCTCGTCATAGAACCTGAACATTATATCACCATTGATATCAATTTTGATACATCTATATAAACTTTCTCAATATGCCACGAGAGAAAATTTAAATTTTTATAGAGTAAAATGCTTATTGCCTGCTCGAGGTGTTTTAAATGGTCAGCGCAGCAGATTTTATTGGAAGAGATGTTATTTCGATAAGGGACTTTACACGCGAGGAGATAGACTATATTCTCAGGATTTCCAGCGAGATGGAGCATTTAGTTAAAACCGGCTCCGATATGCTTAGGGGCCGAATAATGGCTACTTTATTTTTTGAACCCAGCACTAGGACTAGGCTAAGCTTTGAAACAGCTATGTATAAGCTTGGCGGCTCAGTTATAGGGTTCAGTGAACCGGAAATTTCCTCGGTGAAAAAAGGCGAAAGCTTAGCTGACACCGTTCGGGTTGTTGAAAAATACTCGGATATAATAGTTTTACGCCATCCAGCTGAAGGGGCTGCACGCTTTGCGGCAGAGTACGCTAAGATACCAGTTATAAACGCGGGTTCAGGTGCAGAGGAGCATCCGACCCAGGCGCTTCTAGATTTATACACTATCCTTAAGGAAAAAGGGTGTATTGATGGCCTCACAATAGCGTTAATGGGCGATTTAAGGTATGGTAGAACCGTTCATTCGCTCGCTTATGCACTATCGCTATATAATGTTAAATTGCTTCTGGTCTCCCCTGAACTCCTGAAGATGAGGAGAGAGGTGCTAGAAGATATTAAGAGGCGTATAGAGGTCTATGAGCATACAAACATAGATGAGGTTCTCCCGGAGATCGACGTCCTATATGTGACCCGCATCCAGAAGGAAAGGTTCCCGGACTTATCTGAGTACGCTAAGGTTAAGGGGTCTTATAGGATAGATCTTAACACTTTGAGAAAGGCCAAAGATGATCTTATAGTGCTTCATCCTCTTCCGAGAGTAGATGAAATCTCAGCCGAAGTGGATTCAACGCCCTTTGCAAAGTATTTCCAGCAGGTTGAAAATGGCTTGGTTACGAGGATGGCTCTTTTATCGTTGATTTTAGGCGCAGTGAAAGAATAAGCGTTAGGATCGAAATCCAGACTAAAAGCCTTCAAGAGTGTTGTAGCACCGGTCGCGTATAGAATGCGGCGACATGGTTTTAGAGAACGCCTGTACCGAAAAGATGGGCTGAGAAATCTAAAGGATGAATGAAAATATGTGCGGTAAACCTAGTGAAGTAGAGCACTACTTTACTCCCAGACCGAGATCTAAGCCGGAGTTTAAGCTGATAAATGCGTATCTACGTGGAAAAAGATTTCAGTTTTTGACGTCTAAAAGCGTCTTTTCGAAGAATCGAGTTGATCTAGGCACAAGAATTTTGGTTGAAAACATGATTCTACCAGAAAAAGGTTATGTTCTGGATATTGGCTGCGGATACGGAGTTATTGGAATTGTAGCCGCCGCATTGAACCCCAATATTCACGTAGTAATGGTTGACGTAAATAAGCGGGCCGTAAACCTCGCTAAACACAACATCAAGATTAATGGGGTTAATAACGCTGAAGCTAGACATGGCAGCCTTTATGATCCCGTTAGGGGCATGACTTTTGAATGTATACTCTCCAATCCGCCTATAAGCGCCGGGCTAGCAACGGTCAGAGCCATAGTGACTGAGGCGCCGAAATATTTAAGCAATGGGGGCGTACTACAGATAGTTGTGAGATCGAAGATTGGGAAAGAAAGATTTACACAGATGCTCAAGGAAGCATTCGGCAATTTTACAGTTCTCGCGAGGGAAAGCGGGTATCGCGTTTTAATAGCTGAGAAGAAGAGCGCCTCCTGAGATCACGCCGTTATTATTGTTCTAGATGAATAGAAGTGCCCAAATAAACTGGAAGCCACTAAGCCAATGTTTATTGCTTTCAACCAGTAAAAATATCTGGCTTTAAACTTTAAAGATAAACAATATTATCGTAAACATCGCTTAACTAAAATTTTTGATAGGGCTTAAATTATTCTTAAATTTTGCTCCAAAATTTTTATTTAATCCGTATAAAATCTCCTTTAGAGGAGACTTTATGGCTCAGAGAGATACGCATAGCCTCGTCAGATTTTCTGTCTCAAGGGAAATCAGGGATAAATTCTGTAAAACGTTTCTAGACTTAATCGTCGTGCTGATGTTGCTAAGGGATGGTCCCATGACTGGTTATAAGCTGCTGTCGCATATATATGAGGCTTTTGGGGTCTTGGTTGCGCCAAGCGTCCTATATCCTACACTCCATTTAATGGAGAAGAGAGGTTTAATCAAGGGAGATACGATGACAAATAGGAGTAGAGTCTTCTCTGTAACTGAAAAAGGGAAGTCTTGGGCTAGGGAAAGGATGACAGCCTTAATACGCTTGCTGGTAGATTTGGAGAGAAGAGTAGATAGCGCCCCTTAAACATATATGTGGAAACGCTTTTTTAAGTATCAGGCGAGTAGACCTAACATATAAAAAAGTAGCACTCTTATCCCAAAGGGCGCACATTATTTTCGAAAAACGTAATAATCTTTATTAGGGCTGAACAAAGACCTTTGATTGTCCTTTAATCTGGAGGTCGCTATTTGAAAAATATTGGTCAGGTGGAAATTAAATGGATTATTAAAGAGTGGGATGAGATCTCAGACACCATATATGAGTTCTTCGGCTCCGGGGGCACTCTAATATTGCGGTACATTGGCATAGGTATCGGAAGAAGTTACGCTGAGGCGATCAAGAGGTATGATGCAACTTTCCAAGAGAGATTAAGAACCCTCTCAGAATACTTTGCTCAGAGAGCCTTAGGAAACCTTATCTTTACGGATGTTGAGGAAAGCGATCTTCTGGGGAGGATTATAATTCAAGAAACCTCTCTTAAAACACCGCATTCACGCTTCATTTTATACGGTATAATTGCAGGTTTCCTTGAGGGTATTGCTGGAAAAAAGGTTTCAGTCAAGGAGATGAGGAATAATTTTCCAAGCGAGCTAGAAGCCATATTTTATCCAAAGGGTGGTGAAAGTTAAATTGAGAAGAATCCCAACAGGAGTGGAGAAGCTCGACGAAATATTGCAGGGTGGCTTTCCAGAGGGGAGCACAATTTTAATAGCCGGAGGCCCCGGAACCGGTAAGACTATACTTGCAGCCCAATTCATATATTTGGGGGCCGCAAAGTATAGGGAGAAAGGCGTTTTTGTAACTTTTGAGGAGGGGGCTGAGTCCTTTAAGAATAATATGCTTACGCTTGGATGGAACTTCGACAACTTGCAGAAAAAACAGCAGGTAGAGATTCTAGATCTTTTATCCCTGAAGGAAACTGATAAAGCGGAGGCGGCCCTCGATGAAATAATTGAGACCGTTAGAGTTATGGGGGCTAAAAGGCTAGTTATAGATTCCATTACCGCTTTAACAGTTGTGTTCAGAAGCATGGCTGAGGTAAGAACATTAATATCTATTCTCCAGAAAGTGCTGCGTAGACTGGGCTGCACAACAATATTGACGGCTGAAATCCCGTGGGGGAGTGGCAGGCTTGGCACCGGTGTTGAGGAGTTTCTATCCGACGGAATAATTATGCTTGAAATGGTTTCTAGAGAAAACTTCCTCAGAAGGAGATTGATAGTTCTTAAGATGCGGGCGACGGATCTAAACCTGAGATACTACCAGTATAATATCTCAAAGAATATTGGAGTAGAATTATTACCTTATCCGGAGGCTGAAGAGTGAAAAGCCATGATGGATGAGGGAGAGATATGGCGTAAATATTGCAGCTTTTTTGAGAAGCCGTTTTCTGAGCAAGTTGCCTACTCCGAAGAGAGAGTTAAGAGGCATTTTGAGAAGTGGAAGAAGACAAAGACGGCGAAATACCTGATGATGAAATATGGCAGAGAATTCGAAAGATTTGAAGATATACCATTAACAACCTACGAGGACTATCCTATTCTACGAGAATTCGGATCAAAAATAGAGGCAATGATGGCGAAAAAACCTCGAAAGTGGGGAGAACGCCTATTTGCCTATTATTCCGGGTTATTTGCCGAGCTAAAGCCCATAATCGACGAATGGATGATCGACGAATTCGGCTACGCTGCAAAAACATCCGGTACAACCGGAGAACCTAAATGGATAATTCACGGCGTCACAAGCATGAGAGACTATGAAGAGAATTGCGTAACTATAGGAGCCCTAATTTGCAGCGAAAACTGGGGGGAGACTAAGGTCAGAGAGGGCGAGACTGGATTACAGCTCGCCGCGCCTATCCCATATATTTCAGGATGGGGGCTTCTGTTGGGCAGCAAATATTTTAATGTCGTCCCCTCAGTGGAAACCGCCGAAGAAGTAACTGATATGGGAAGAAGAATGTGGATTATTCTTAAGGAGATTGAAAGGGGGAAGAGGCCGGTCTTCGCTGCCGGAGCAACATCTTTCTTTCAACTGGTTTGTAGGTATCTGAAAAATAAACCCGAAATATTCAGAGAGTACTATAGTTCACTGAATGCTGGCTTTGCAAAGGCCTACATGTTATTTAAATGGTTAAGCTCATATTTTGGTAAAAAGCATGAGAAGTTGGCGGATCTGCTGCCGCTTAAAGGTATAGGGGTAGCTGGCGTAAATATAGAGCCATATAAGGATTTTTTCGTCCAAGAATTTGGGATTGAGCCGACCAACATATATGGTTCTACGGAGTTCCCAGTAATTATGTGCGGGCCTCCGGATAGAAAGGAGTGTTTGATCCCGAATTTAAGATCCGGCTACTATGAATTCATTGATGAAAGGGGTAATTTAAGGAGGATAGATGAGCTTAAAAAAGGAGAGACCTATGAGCTTGTAGGAACATCTATCGAATCTATCCTCATCAGACATAGGATTAGAGACCTTCTATCAGTCGTCGATTTTAGGGATGATGGTATGCCATATTTCATTTTTAAGAGCCGAGTTGAGGAAGTGTTAGACTTCTATGGATACTTTAGGCTCACTGAAAGAATCTTTTCAAGAGCCTTAAGGGAGGCGGGGTTGAAATATTTTGAGAAGTGGGCTATTACAAAAATGTTTAGCGGTGAAGGAGAATACCTATACGTCGCGATGGAGAAGCCATGGGAGCATTCAGAAGAAGAAACCGCCAGAATCATATTTGAGGCACTCTTAAAAACATTCCCTGACTTCCAAAACTATGTGAGAGACTTCTCCGTCAAGAACCCTACTGAAATCATTAAAGTTAAGTATTTAAGGAAAGGAGCATTCCTACAATACTCGGTTAAAATGGCGAAAGAAGGCGCGGAGATAGGTCAAATAAAGCCTCCAAAGATTGTTTCTGCCGAGAGAAAAAGGGTACTAGATTTATTGGAGTCGATTTGAAAAATGGAATGGTACTTTATTCCAGCTACCCTCCAATATATTGTAGCGGGAACCTTATCTCTTTTGCTCGGCTTTTATGTTTTTTACAAGAGCCGTGGCTCTATGGCGTCAAAGTTTTTCATGCTTTTCTCGATTTTTTTAGCCCTATGGCAATTCCTTATCTTTCTTCACAGGAATGCTCCAAATGCTTTTCTGTCAAAAACATTTTTCGCGTTAGGAACCGGGTTTGCTTCGCTTATGCTTCCAGCACTCTTCTTAACGATTTCTTTCCTTCAAGATGGAAGTATGAAGCACCTTGTTGCTCTAGTGCCAAACCTAGTGTTCTTTGCCTTCATTCTGATCTTTTCGCCTTTCGAGGTCTTTTGGACAAAATTCGGCTGGTCATACGTATTCACATATGGAGTGTCCTCTTATATGTTGCTCCCACTAACAATATTTTACATTGTTCTAAATTATGTTTGGATAATAAAGCCGATTAGAGAAAGCAGATCATCTTTCGTCAGGAGAAAGTATAAGTTTATACTTTTCGGCTTCACTATACTCTTCGTTATCGGCGTAGTCATATTTAACACGATCCTGCTTTATGTTTTTCCCGAAACCCTGCCTTTAGGAGGAATAGCCACAAGCATAGGTCTATCAATGATAACATTCGGCATATTGCTGAAAGAAAAAATGCAAGAAACGCAACTTTCAGTATTATACGAAGACTTATCTAAAAAGACCTCCCTATTTCTTCAAAGAGTTTTTAGCTTAATGGAAGAGGATGTTCTAGGGCAACGATACCTCAAGTTTGACAAATACTTGAAGGAAACAGGAATCAGCGAATACGCCGTCCTTTCAGGAGGCAAAGTTTCTATTCAAAAAGAGCCCGATTATTCTCGTCTAGTCAGAATCATAGATAAAACGTTAGAGTACATAGAAAGCGGAGAATTACCATATGAGGTTATAAATGACTTAGTGAAGTTTTGGGATAGCATAAATCCGTTAATTGAAAGCGATAGCGTAGCAATGATAAAAGCCCATGAAGACCTCATAAAAAAAGCTAGGATACTTCACGAGTTGGCTGACGGCAAGCTTCGAAACATATTTTTACCGAAAGGTTTTTCTGAGGAGAATCTCGATGGATTTTCGCGGCATCTTGGTTTTACGCATAAAGACTTGTTTGGGAACCCCGTTCTGGTAGAGATAGATCCTTCTGAAAGATACGAGGAGTTCGTTAAGGCTTACATTTATGAGGTTTTAGCTAATTGCGAGGAACTTGCGGTATTCACTAGGAGGGGTTCTAGGATACTGAAATATTTGCCTAGCGAGCAAACGTACATCTTCTATTTATCATCTGAAGCATCAAAAAGAGTCGCCGTTTCAGAGCGTGAAGTTGAATTGCCCCTATATAATTTAACCCATTTGCTTGGAGAATTATCTTTAGCCGCAAAGAAAACATATTCGCTGCTCATAGATAACCTTACAGACCTGTATTACTCCATCGGGTTTGAAAAAACTTACAGGTTTACGAGAAGCGCCATCGAGATCTCATCTTCTTTTAGAATTCCAGCACTGTTTCTCATCACTGAAAAACATGACGAGAAAACTATCGCAGCATTTGAAAATCTGTTCCCAACTATCGTAAAGATTAGAGAGCATGGCATAATAAAAGTTAAATAGATTGTTTTTCTGGAAATGCCCGATCTCATCATAGTTAAATGGGTTAACGAGCATCTCTCCCATAAAATATGGTCTAAACCGCTTAAATTATCTTTTTATCGCTAAGCAGGCTGAAAAAGTTGCCAGAAGATCGAGGACGGCAAGCGCATAGTAGAATTCGTAAGTCCACTTAAATATCTTTAAGACTTCAATTACTGAGCCAAGCGCCGATGAGATGGCAACAAATATGTATAGCTTTTTTCGGTTAGTGATGACCGCTAGAATTGGAGCTACACCATAAACGAACAGTAAAATTAAATGCCACCAGAATAGCGGCAGAAAACCGGGAGCACCGATCATGAATTCATATAGCCCAAACATGGGCAGTAAATGCGGTATATGATACGCCCCAAAGAATACCAAGTACACTTTATGTAGTTTCATTGCCTTCCAATAACCTCTCATATAGGCAAGCGAATATTCTTTAATCCTCACTATAACAGTATTTTAGGTATAAAATATAAGAATTTAATCTGACCTTAAACTTATTCTTGTGATTAAAATGAATCGTAGAGAAAGGTTTTTTAGGGCTTTAGACTTAGAGGAGCCGGACTATGTTCCAATAACGGATCTTGCTCTCGACCCGCCAATCGTTGATGCAGTCCTAGGTAAAAGATTTTCCGGCGGAGTTTTCACGATGGCTGGTGGAAGCGCTGGGTGGGATGAATCGCTAAACTATAGGCTTGCCCTTATCGAAGCGTGCAAAAAGCTGGGTTTTGATGCGGCACCAGCCCTATCCGATTACTCGCTTACGACAAAGGATTATAGTCCTAGGTATATTGATGGGAAAAGGTATGTTGATCATTGGGGCAGAGTAATGCAGATGAGCAGGGAGGCGAAGACAACGTTCTTTGTCAGCGGAATAATCGAATCTCAAGAGGATTTAGAATTCTATGAGCCGCCGGACCCATTCCATCAAGATGTCATTGAAGCCATTGAGAAAATTATGAGTAAAGCGAGAGGTGAAGATATCGCCATTATAGCGCAGTGCCACAGCGGATGGCACATGGCGTTTCAGGTAAGAGGCGGAATAGATAAAATATTGGTAGACTTCTATCGAAATCCGCTTTTCGCAAAGAAACTTCTAGATAAAATTGCAAGGTCTTGCCAAGGTTTCGCCAAAGTTATGGCTGAGGCCGGGGTGGACGCCCTATTCGTGACAGATGATTACGCTGATAGTAAAGGGCCCTTTATGAGCCCAGAAATCTTTAGGAAATACGAGCTACCTAACTTAAAGGAAATCGTTAGCGTTGGGAGAAAATATGGTATACCGGTGTTAAAGCATTCGGACGGAAATATTTACCCAATATTAGAGGATATAGTTGGCTCAGGTATATCTTGCTTGCATCCCATAGAGCCCGGCGTAATGAGCTTAAGGGATGTAAAGGAGAGATATGGCTTAAAGATATGTTTGGCGGGAAATGTTGACTGTAAATATGTTCTTCCATTTGGCGATGAAGAGGATGTGAAAAGAGACGTGAGAAGATGCGTTAACGCGGCCGCGGAAGGTGGAGGGTTCATCCTAACATCAAGCAACTCATTACACGCAAATGTCAAGGTAGAAAACATTTACACAATGGTAAAAGAAGCAAGAAAATATGGAAGATATCCTCTACATGGCAAATAATATAATTGGGGTAGTATCCGCCAAAAATGTAGCCGATTTCCCCTTAAACCTTTAAATGTTTGGCGCTTCTCCTAATATGAAACGCTGGCTGAATCACGGTGAACATGATTCATGAGGATAGAGTTTGACGGCCAGAAATGTGTTTGGTGCCGTAGCTGCGAGCTTATTTGCTCATTGCATCATGAGGGGGGCTGCAGCTTAGAGCTGTCGAGAATAAGAATCTCTCTAGATATTTTTGAGGCTGAGGCTAAAGCCTACGTGTGTAGGCAATGCGCTGATCCGGAGTGCGCTAAAGCATGCCCAACTGGAGCCATAAAATTCGATGAAAAATCTAACGCATACTTCATAGATGAAGGTGAATGCGTGGGGTGCGGATTATGCGCTGAAGCATGCCCGTATAACGTTGAGAAAAACATAGTTGTTTTTAACCCTGAAAAGAGGGTTTACATGAAATGCGATTTATGCTTCGGCAGTCCTCAGTGCGTGCAGATATGCCCCTCCCAAGCCCTTAAAGTAGTCGGGTGATAACGGTATGGAGATCTATGGTTGGGTTGGAAAGATACTCCGCGTGAATTTGACAAATGGAAGAATAGATAAGATGGACACCACGAAGTATGCGGAGAAATTCATAGGTGGAAGGGGCATTGCAGCCGCTATAGCGTGGGAAGAGCTTCCTTTCGGTATCGACCCCTTCAGCCCCGAAAACAAGTTAATAATGATGACGGGACCATTAACTGGAACCATTGCGCCGACATCGGGTAGAATGGTCTTTGCGGGCATAGCGCCGCAAGCCTATCCCAAACCTCATTACACGAGATCTAACATGGGCGGGTATTTTGGAGCCGAATTAAAGTATGCGGGCTACGATGGAGTAATCATTGAGGGAAGATCCGAAAAACCGGTATACTTATGGATCGAGGACGGAGAGGTCGAGATTAAGGATGCTAAGAATCTTTGGGGGCTTGACACGTTTGAAACTCAGAAAAAGTTGATGGAGGAGCATGGGGGCGGCTCGCAAACCATATGTATAGGTCCAGCGGGAGAAAACTTGGTTAGAATAGCGACTATTCATCATGGGTTGGAAAGCGCGGCGGGCCAGGGAGGCTTCGGAGCCGTTATGGGATCAAAAAATCTAAAGGCAATTACAGTAAAAGGATCTGGGATGGTGAAAGTTGCGAGGCCGAAAGAACTAATTGAAATCTGTAAGCACGTTCAAAAGATCATGTATAGGAGAGTCCCAGGGGGACGTGAATCAAACTTAAAAGCCTGTAGTTTAGCATGCAACGTGTCTGCGTGCAAAATGATTGTCTACAAGAATGTTGAAGGAAAGCTTTCCTCTAGGCGTTATACTGGCGCAGTTCATTGCTGTTCTCCCATATATTTGAGATTTAAGCCCTGGGAAGCTGGCTTCGAGGCGGCTGAGATCGCTGATAGACTGGGTTTAAATCATTGGGAGATTGTTTTAGGCTTCACTGGAGTCGGCAAATGGCTTGATAACTGCGTTAAGGCGGGGCTGATCACTGAGGAGGATTTAGGTATGCCGATAGACCTTAAGAGCGGGGTGTTCTGGAGCAAGATGCTTGAAAAGATAGCATATAAGGAAGGTATAGGCAAGGTGTTCGCCGAGGGTGTTCCAAGGGCAATAGATATTCTCGGAAAAGGGCGGGAGTTTTCACCGCACGTTGCGCATGGATTTGAGACGCATTGGGATGGGCGATTTTTCGGGGCGCCAAAATATCCATATTGGATTGTTGCGGCCCTCCAATGGGCAATGGACTCTAGAGACCCATTGGTGCATTGCTATGCTCAAAACATAACGTATTGGGTTATGAGGGAGAATGCGCCCATATCCATAGATAGGCTTAAAGCTATTGGGAAACGCCTCTATGGTTCTGAGGCTGCGGTTGATCCTGAAAGCGGCTACGAATATAAGGCGCAGCCAACAATATGGCATCAGAATAGGCTTGCTGTTGACGACTCGCTTCTTGTGTGCGATCAGGCTTTTCCCGTAATTTTTAACGCTTTCTCGCCGGATGGCTTTGGCGAGACCTACTTAGAGGCGAAGATGCTTTCAGCCGTCACTAGGATAGATATCGCTGAAGGGTATCTAGATTTCATCGGCAGCAGAATATACAACCTTGAGAGGGCGATAATGGTTAGGGAAGGAAGAACAAGAAAGGATGATGAGGCAGTAATACCATACTTTCAGAAACCAGACATGAATGGAATAAGGCTAGACTTGGATAAATTCAGAAATTTGATGGATGAGTTTTATCGCCTTAGAGGATGGGATCCGGAAACAGGTTGGCCTAAAAGGGAAACTTTAGAGAAGCATGGCTTAAAGGAAGTAGCGGACAAATTAGAGAGCCTTGGAAGGCTTCCCGAATGAAAACGCTGATGATCAGCAAGCATTAGTGTTTAAGCTTAGGCTAAGATTTAATTCTCCATTTTGGCATCCATAAGTGCACTTCACCCAGCCATCTGCCAATGAACGGTTTACCAACGATTGCTGGCCTTCCATCTACATGTATGAGCCTAGCATCATGGCTCCCAACGCCTTCATCGACAACATGGGCTTCAAATTCGCCATCGCCTCGGTTAACAAACAGGATTACTTGAGGGTTCTCTGTGAAATCCATTTCAATGACACATATATCTGGTAGGCCGTCGCCAGTAAAGTCGGCAACTACAAGCGAATGCGGATCAACCAGATCATTAGCTAACACATGTTCTTGCCAAAGTTGGCGGGGATCATTCCTCGCCTTAAACCATGCAACCCGGCCCATCTCCTTTCGTCCAAAGTATTGAGCGTCGCCTTCAGAGAGCACAATCTCCACCCGCCCATCGCCATCCAGATCTGCGGCTTCAACAAGCGTGCCAACATATCCTTCCGCGAACTAGAAGCGCTGCCACTCCCTACATTCATCATTGGATGGTTTAAACCAATAGTTTCCCGCAATAAGCTCCGATTTACCGTCTCCATCAACATCCGCCCACGCAAGCCCCTCGCCCTCCACGTCCCGAGCAATAAAGGAAAACTGCCACGTTTTTCGCGGATCGTCCGCTGGCTTCAACCTTAATAAAGCTCTTTGCCCCTGATTCCAAGTCACTAGCTCGCCTCCACTGTCAACATTTATCCAGATCTGCGTATGAAACTTGTTAGCGAATTTTCCAATAATATGTCGTCTCCATCTCTCCGCTGGATTAATCGGCTGCTCCCACCACCAAATATATGGGCTTCGCCAATCGCCGCCGGCTATAAAGTCTAAGCGTCCATCATTATTTACATCAGCCAAAACCCCGCCTGACTCCAGCATCTCTGCCTCATCATCGATCACATGTACGCTCCAATCGTTTGACGCGATCTGTTCAAGCCAGACGAGGGCGTCCTCACCCTTCTGCCTGCTGCCGATAACTACATCTTCTTTTCCATCACCATTAATATCGCCTACAACGCAGATTGTCCGGTTAAGCTGCGGGTTAAGGCGAGCAATAACCATGCGCTGCATTTCATAGGTAACGCCTTCAGGAGGATAGATGCCAACCCACTCAGCGGCCTTACGGAAGAAGGCGCGTTTACTCGGCGTATTGATAAGCCAGTTTGTAGGCGGCGATTGGAAACCATCTCTATAATTGTTTCGTCCCTGATCGTAGTAGCCCCAGCTCGCGCCTTCGCTTAACGCTGCCTCCATATTCCGCAGATCTGTACTGTCTTCGTTAAACACTATGGGTTTAGGCATGCCAAAGGACTGGAGTCTAGATCTAACAGCGCTTACCATGCTTATAATGCCCTCAGGGGTTTGCCCATTCCCATGAAGAAGAACAAAGTCGACAGCGCGTAAAATATTGTCGGGAGGTATGATGCCGCCACAGAAGCTGGTTGACACTGGAAGATCTCCATCACTGATCTCTTTTGCCAAGGAGATCAATTCAACTACGCGTTTAGGCTTAATGATCTCGTGGTCGTAGCCGGGATGATCGCATTCGTTAGCAATCTCTAAGAGAACATTCCTATAACGGTGTCCCATCAACCAGTCAACCATGTTCTCAACAGCACGCTTAACGGCCGCTTCGTTAAGCAGCCGCTGATCCTGCCCAAAGTAAAATAGCCCTAATATGACCACCATGCCCAGCTCTCGCGCAGCCTCTAAAACCCGCCTAAGCCTATTCATCCAAGAGCTTTTTAAAGCGCCATTCTCCTCAAAACCGCTTACTGGTTGCCAGTGAAGTGCCGCGCTTTTGGACCCCCACACTGCATATTTATCGTGAAGGCGATAACGCCATGCGCCCTATAGAGAGGCAACGCTGCAATAAACTCATCGGTATTTCTCTCCGGGTTAAATTCGTCTCCATTAGGGTAACGCCACAGATTCATGGTCTCAGGGTTCTCATCCTCAAAGAGCGCCTGAACCATGCGGGCGTTTAGCAGCATGCCTACAGCTCTTGGATTAACATTCTTCATATCAGCGTAAGTAGGCCTACCATCCAAAAGGAAACTTTCACCCCTAATAGAAACCATCATTTCAGCATCAACCCCACATTATTATGGTTCCCCTACCGTAGTAAGTGTCAGAATTAGATAAATAAAATCTTTAATGTTATTTAAGCGGGAATATATTGATGTTTAGGGTGAATAAGGTTGGAGGAATTAAAGCCAAAAATAGGTGTCGGCGTAGTATTGGGGAAAAACGTGCGCCTGGGTGCCGGCGTAATCATATGGAATTACGTTGTCATAGGCGATAACACTATCATAGGTGAGCAAACTAAAATTGGAAGTTTCTGCGATATAGGAAGAAACGTTGAAATAGGTAGGGGATGCAACATTCAAGCGCACGTAACCATATCAAACGGCTGTAAAATAGGAGATAATGTCTTCATAGGACCAGGTGTGGTAATTCTAAACGATAGGTATCCGGTGAGCGAGCGAATAACGCCGCCGATAGTAGGCAGCGATGTAATAATTGGCGGCGGCGCGATAATATTGCCTAGCATTGTGGTGGGTAACAAAGCTGTAATAGCGGCTGGAAGCGTTGTCACGAAGAATGTGGATCCGGAAACCGTGGTTAGAGGCGTGCCAGCAAAGGCGTTTATGACGAGGGGGGAGTATGAGATTAAAAAATCTATGTTCGCTAGAAGGCTTTGCCTTTAGCTTCCAATGAATACACAATATTCTCAATCACATCCACCGGGTTCTCAAGATCGCTGAGAAGCGATTTGACGTCGAAACGCTTTCCAAGATACTCTCTAGCAGTTTTCGTGACGCCCTCCGGTTTAACGGTGAATATCGGGAAACCCTTGCTCGCTAAATAATCATTCACATGTATTCTGCCAAAAATATCAACTATAATGCTCGGTGTACCCGCCAGCGCGGCTTCTCTCGAAATCGTTCCGCCAGCGCTCACGACGAGGTCGGCTTGAGCCGCCAAGCTGGCTGAATCCACGAAAACTTTTGGGATAAGTAGCCCCTTTATTCGGCTTCTACTGTATCTAGCCAGATATATTACATGTCCTAGCGAGGTGAGCTTCTCCGCTATTATCCGCATTATATCGTTCTTTCCTTCAGCGTAAGTTGCCTTAATCTCGCTTTGCCTCACAACTATCACTGGCCTCTCAAAGTTGAAATTCATAGAAGGGTTAAAATCCTTCATCCAAGCAACTTCATCTACACCATCAAATTGAACTATATTTTTTGCGCCATAGCTTCGAATTACTTCTGCCGGAATAGCCTTTGAAGCAACTATAACGCTTGCTAGGGGAAGAGTTAACCTGTTCACCACGTCTGCGTGAGGTGTGTCGAACGTATATATTATTGGTATTCCCAGACCGAATGCAACTCGGCAGAGGTCAACCGATGCATGGCAGATAGCGCAGTCAGGAGGGGTTTCATGAAACATTTTGGAGAACTTTATTTGTCTCTTAAGGCTTTCGTAAAGCCTTGTGAAACGTGTTTTCGCATCGTATTTTCCTACAACTTCAAATTTTAAGCCTAGATGCTTCGCTAATGGTATTGTGTCGGGATGCTTTCTCGTTGTAAATATTATTTCGTGTCCTTTTTCCTCTAAGCGCTTCGCTATCGCCGCGCCGTAGCGGACTTGTTTACCCGTACACGCATCATACCATATTTTCATTTTTACCCCCAAGGCCCTAAATAGTCGATATGATAACCGCAATAGATGTCGTAATAATGAAGAGCAAAGATATTAGCGTGACTATTTTTCGCTCCGTTGTTGGGTGATAGTAAGCTATCAGCGTTATTAGGCTTCTTCTGTGATCCGCCTTCAATATTAATCCGTTCATGGTGAGCCTCGCTCTCCTCTTAAAGATCACGATGTTAATTAGCACGAGCGCTGAATTAAATATGTATGGGACTAGCGCTATCGCTAAGGTCTGCTCCATGTTAGCTATAATCGCGTAGGCGGCGAGGGTTGTTCCAAATGCGAATGAGCCGGTATTGCCGACGAAAATCCTTCCCTTAAAATTGTAGTATGCTAGTGCCCAAGAGATTATGAGTGGAACATAAAGTAGGATGCTCTCACTTCTTCCATGTATGATTGAGGTTACGAGTAAACCTGTCAAGACTATTGAGGGGCAGACGGTCTCAAGCCCATTTAACCCGCCGAGCTGGTTAACAGCGTTGGTGGTTACTGTAACGATGGCTGGAACAATGATAGAATAGTAAGCCAATCCAAAATCTATTTTACCAAAAAAGTATGTGCTCATGCGGGTCTCGCCTTCACGAATTATGATTAACGGTAAAGATGCTATGAGTGGAAGTAAAGCCTTATATCTCCATCGGATATCAGCCCAATCATCCAAGAGACCCATAAAGCCGCCAAAAAGTATACAGGAAGCCAGCGTTAATGCTGACGGCCTCTCCCAGTCTTGGAGAACCCAGCTTTGAAAGCCATGAACCATAAATAAATAGATTGCCGACGCTAAAACGTAGATTATACCTAAGCCGTTGGGGACAAGGGGTCTTCCAGGCTTATGTTCATCCGGGGCCCTGGGCAGCCTACCTAACATATCAACGCACTCATACCTCGACCTAGCCATTATAGTCTAACGTCAAGGTTTATTAATTTATTGGAGAAAACATTCTTAAACAACCGCCGTATTCAAAGGTTTCTGCAGTGCGGGATGAGGGTGTTTGGCTCAAGAGCAAATTAAACTTAGATACTCCGGCTTCATCATATTTCTATTCAGAGTTATCAGCATTGGAACCGGCCTACTCTTCACGTTAATGGTTACTAGAAGCATATCGCCTGAAGAATACGGTATACTTGGAAACCTCAATGATATTTTATCCTACTTCACGTTAACCTCCACAATAATACCGTTTTGGGTAACGAGGTTTATAGCAAGATGTCAATCAGGCTCTTTTAAGACCGGATTTAACATGAATACTCTAATCGGCTTCATATCTACGGCAATGTATGCTCTTCTAATACCTGTCGTTATGGACGCTCTTCAAATTAGCCAAAAATATCTGCCAGTATATCTGGTCGCTTCTATAATAGTGTTCGAAAGCCACATATTAACGATTTTTGAGGCGGCAATTTATCCTAGGCGCCCAGAGAATCTCGGATTCGGATTATTTATCTTCGAGGCAAGTAAGCTGGCTTTAGGATACTCGCTGATAATTGCGATGAAAATGAGCTTGATAGGGGCTATCTTGTCAATAGCAGTGGCATCGATTATCCAAGCATTATTTTATTTGAGATACCTGTTCCATGACCTCAGAGAAAAAGCTGTTCGAGATTATGTTGGTAAATGGTTTAAGGCTTCGCTGCTAAACGTTTATGGCATTTTAAGCGGAAGAATACTTATGCTCGCAAACATTTTCCTATTTATTTATGGTGGTGATCTATCGAGAGCTTATTACGGAGCCGCTTCGGCGATTGCTTCAATAATAGGATACTCATCCTTCCTCTCATCTGCCCTATATCCAAAACTTCTATCAAGGCCCGAGCTAAAGGATGTAACGCTCTCCCTAAAAATGGTTTCCATGTTCGTTATACCGATGAGTTTAGGCGCCATAATCCTTTCAGAACAGCTCCTACTAATACTTAACCCAGTATATGGTGCAGCGAGGCTGACGCTTATAATCTTATCTTTAAGCGCTTTTTTCTCCGTTTTCTCATCGATATTCGAATCAATCATCAGCGGAACGGAGAGAATAGATGTTGAGCCCGAAATATCCTATAGTAAGATGATTAGAAGCAGGTTGTTTCTGCTATTAACGCTAAATTATGTGCAAGCGGCCATCGTCGTCCCGTCAGTATATGCTGTTTTAGGGTCGCTGGAATTGAATGCTCCAGAGGCAACATTATACTTTGCATCCATAAACACTATAGTAAATATTTCGCTGACATTAGCAAAATACATAATAGCGAAAAAAAGCATGCCCTTTAAAATTCCCTGGAGAGATATTGGAAAATATTTCTGCGCAGCATTGCTTATGACCATAGTTATTTGGGCTCTTCAATTTCCAGCGAGGCTCACATTAACAATATTTAGGGTGCTTATGGGAGCCCTAGCGTATTTTCTCACGCTTTCCGCAATCAATAAAGAAACCAGAGAACTTATCAGGTCTGTTAAGAAAGAGCTCGGAAAAATTTTTGAAAATAGGGATGACACGAGATGAACTTTATGAAATTAAAGGATGAGCTCGCAAACATACTTGAAACCTCAGAAATAAAGATGGTGTACAAGTCTTTTGACATAGTTGGCGACATAGCCATTCTCAAAGTGCCGGAAGCCCTCAAAAATAAGAGCGAGATAATCGCTGACGCCATAATGCGGATACACCGAAATGTGAAGACAGTTTTATGTCAGGTTGGGCCGACCGCGGGAGAGCTGCGATTAAGGGAATTAAAGTGGCTGCGCGGCGAGAAGAGGACTGAAACTGTTCATAGGGAGCATGGCTGCCTATTTAAGGTTGATTTAAGTAAATGCTATTTTTCCCCAAGGCTTTCTTACGAGCGCATGAGGGTAGCGAGGCAAGTTAAGCCGGGAGAGGTTGTGGTTAACATGTTTGCTGGCGTCGGCTGCTTTTCAATATTGATCGCCAAGTTCTCTAAGGCTGAAAAAGTGTTCTCTATAGATATTAATCCTGAAGCGGTCCGCTACATGCGTATGAATGTAGCTTTAAACAGGGTCGACGGGATCGTTGAGCCGATTGAGGGAGACTCGAAGGAAGTGATTTTATCTAGACTGCGCGATACAGCTGATAGGGTTCTCATGCCGCTACCGGAGAAAGCCTACGAGTACTTAGATTACGCCTTAATGGCTTTAAAGCCATGTGGCGGCGTAATACATTACTATGACTTTGAACATGCGGGAAAAAATGAGGATCCCATAAAGAAGGTGATCGATAAGGTATCCCGAAAACTTTTAAATTTAGGCGCAAGGTTCAGCATATTGTCTTCGAGGGTCGTTAGGACCGTGGGGCCAAGATGGTATCAGCCAGTTTTAGACATATTTATCTGCGACCGCGGGACAATTAATAGGGGTGATCAAGCGTGAAGAGACATCTAATGGATATTTTGGCATGTCCAATTGATAAGCATCATCCGCTGGAACTCTATGTTTTTGAAGAGAAAGATGAGATAGTTGAGGGGATGATAGTTTGCCCAAAATGCTTACGTTGGTATCCTATAAAGGATGAGATACCTGAAATGCTTCCCGACGAGCTAAGAAACATGAGGGATGAGTTAAGTTTCCTAGAGAAATGGCGTGATAAAATACCGAAGAAAATACTTTTCGAGGGGAAACCCTTTAACCTTAAGGAAAAGCATCTCTAGAAGTTATTATAGAATTTTAATAGGTTGCCCCTTGCTGGCCGATTTTAGAGCAGCCTCGGCTATTTTTAGGGCTTTTATACCATCTATGCCTGAAACCAATGGCTTCTTATCATTTAATATGCAGTCAACAAAATGCTGCAGTTCTAGTTTAAGCGGTTCTTCCCATTCATATCTTGGTGTTAAAGTCTGACCTGAAGTCTCTATAGTCATCTCTTGGGTTATGTAGTCAAGGTTTATTATGGCTTCGCTTCCAGTAACTATTAATTTCCTAATTTTGTATGGTGTAAGCCAATTAGCCTCAATAAAAGCTGATCTTCCACTCGAAAATGTGAGCATTATTTGGGCGTAATCCTCTATTTTCTCATGCTGAAGATATCCGACGCTCGCATAAACCGTTGATGGATCTTCATTAAAGAGAAAGCGCATGACATCTATATCATGTATAGCCGTATCTCTCACCACACCGACATCACCTATCCTCTGAGGCCACTTTGACACCCTTCTCGCGGTAGCTAAAACCAAAGACCCTATAACACCATCATCTATAGCCTTTTTCACTCGCCTAACACCGGGGTTGAACCTCTCTATAAAACCAACCTGAAGCTTAAGGTTCTTTGCTTCAGCCAGGTTTAAGGCTCTCTGCGCTTCTCTCACAGAGCTAGCCATAGGTTTCTCAACAAACACATGCTTACCCATTTTTAAGGCTTTTATTGATTCCTCGGCGAGCTTAGATGACCATACACATATGGTTACCGCATCCAGCTCTTCATTTTTATACATTTTCACGCTGTCATCATACGACTTTAAGCCATATTTTTCAGAGAGAGCATCAGCCCTCTGCTTATCTATATCGCATACCGCTACCAGCTCAGCCTCAGGGATCTCACTTAAAACCCTAACATGGTTTCTGCCCCAAAAACCGGCTCCTACAACAGCTATTCTAACTTTTCTCATTTTGTCCAAACACCTCTTCCCAGACCACGATATATAAAGCCTTCCTTTTCAGCTTTAGACGGGTCAACTACGTGGGCTAGATCAACTATGGCGGCTGGCTTCCTCATCAACACACCTATCTTGCTTAGGTTTAAACGCCTAAACCTATCATGCCCAACAGCTATAATAAGGCAGTCGGCATGCTCCAGGGTTTTCGCTAGATTTTTCTCAGCCGGCAACCCCATATCCTTTAGCTCCTCAGGAGAATAAAATGGATCAAAAACGCTAACCTTGATGTTCCTGTCCTGCATCATCTTAACTAGATTTATCACCATCGATCCCTTAACCTCTTTAACGTTAGGCTTATAGGATATGCCAAGCACAGCGATCTTCGACCTCTTGAGTGTTTTTTCCATCACCTTAAAAGCGTCCTTAATAAGACTGTACGCCCTCTTAACGGTTTCATCGTTTATTCTTCTAGCTAAAATTGGAATTTGAAGCTTAACGCCGAGGTTTTCAGCCTCATATATTAGGAGATAAGGATCTTTAGGTATGTGTCCGCTAACGATCCCCGGCTTAAGTAGGTGACAGTATGGTTGCGTGTTAGCAGCAGCTTGCACTTCAATATAATCTATACCAGCCTTCTCGCAGAACTTCGCAAGCTCGTTGGCAAGCGCTAAGTTAACATCCCGATAAATGTTTTCGAAGAGCTTAACGGTTTCAGCAGTCTTAATATTACTGACTTCAACTATTCCCCCCTTAACAATCGTCTTTAATATGGTTCTCGCAGCCATTAAGCTCCGCTCATCTATGGCAGCTAAAATCCTAGGGTAGTTAACGAGGTCGTGAATAACTCTTCCAACGCTGGCACGTATGGGGCTGAAAGCTAAACCAAAATCTTTCCCAGCTTTCAGTCCGGAAGATAACTCTAAAGTCTTTTTAACAACCTCCTCAGTCATGCCGGGACCAACCGTGCTCTCTAAGATGATCATAGATCCATGCATAAAGTTCAGTCCTATATCTTTACAAACATTCTCAAGATTAGCGTAGTTAGGCCTTTTCTTCTCATCTATTGGGGTATCGACCACGATAACTATTATATCGCTTTTAGAGAACGCTGTTTTCGCATCATTTGTAGCCGCTAAGCGTTTCTCGCTTAAGTTCCTTCTTATCATCTTAGTTAACTCAGGCTCAATAAATGGGCTAAGCCCCTTATTGATTCGATTAATGATCTGCGGATTAATGTCGAAGCATATGACGTTAAATCCCGCGTCCGCGAAAAGGCATGCCGTCGGCAAACCCATCCTACCGCACCCAGCAACGGTGAGGGAAAACCTTCTACGCTGATCTAAGGTGTCTAGATCCCCTTCTTTAAGCATCATCGCTGTAGACATGCTTTATCGCCACAAGTTTTTAATTAAATGAGCGTTAAAGATTTAAAAGTATCATTAAAAAATAAGAATAGTTGGGCTAAAATAGAGGCTTAAAATGAACATAACCGATAAAGATTTAACTGAAGAACTAAATCTATAATTTTTAGAGGGCGGGGGTTGCCAAGCCAGGTCAAAGGCGCAGCCCTGAGGCGGCTGTCCCGTAGGGGTTCGTGGGTTCAAATCCCACCCCCCGCACCAATACCCCTAGTTCTGGTGCGGTTCACATAAGCCCAACTTTTAAATCTTCGAGTACAGAGTTTAATGTGATAGCGGATATACATGATTATGCTGGTAGACTTAAGAGAGCCAGAGAGAGGCTGAGTAGGCTGGAGAACAGCAGCCTACTACTATCATTCATAGATCATTTGAGCGCTCTTGGATTATCGGTTGGTAGGGTTGCTAAGTACGCTAACCTCCTATGCACGTTGATGAAGAATTGCCCATTCGATCCGGCTGGGGCTGATAGGCGTATGGTTGAGCGCGTAATAGCTTGGATAAATAGCCAGCCATACAAGTCTTCAACTAAGGAGGATCTTAAGATACTTGTTAGGAAGCTGGTTCAATACGCTAAGTGTGGTAACTGTGGGCGCAATACTCCTGTGCCGCCCGAGGTCTCATGGTTCAGCATTAATAGGAGTGAGAAGGATTCTAAGGTTAAGCCAGAAATGCTGCTTTCGCTTGAGGATGTTAAAGCCATGATCAACGCCGCTGAGAATGAGCGGGATAGAGCGTTAATATCAGTCCTGTTCGAGGCTGCATTAAGGCCAAGCGAGCTATTAACAATGAAAGTTAGAAGCGTTGAGTTTAGGGACAATTACTGCCTAATCTCCGTGTGCGGTAAGACTGGCGTTAAGAGGATTCCGCTGGTTGCGAGCCATAGGCTCTTACTGGATTGGCTGATGAAGCATCCTAGAAGGCATGATCCTGATGCACCATTATGGATATCGCTTAGCAACAACTCAAAGAGCGAGGCGATGAGCTACTACTATTTCAGGAAGCTAGTGAAGGAGCTGGCCAAAAAGGCTGGGTTGAGGAGGGATGTTTGGCCATACCTTTTTAGGCACTCATGCCTAACAGCCCTAGCAAAGGTGTTGACAGAGAGTAAGCTTGAGCTCTATGCAGGCTGGGTTCACGGCTCTAAGATGGCTAGGCGCTACGTGCACTTCTCAGCAAGAGACTTAGAAGAAACTGTTCTAGAGATCCATGGACTTAAAGAAGCTAAGCGGGCTGATGGAATACTGAAGCCAGCACAGTGCCCAAGATGTGGAAGCATAAACCCGCCAAATAATATTAGGTGCGAGTGTTGCGGGTATATACTCGATAAAGGTCTGGCGATGAAGATTGAGGAAGAGGAGCGCAAAAGGGAGGAGGAGATAATTGGGATGCTTGAGGAGGCATTTAAGCGCATCGAGAACCTCGAGAAGACCCTTCAAGGCGTCCTCGCAGGATCTCAAGGCACTCGGCAAGAATAGCCTTCAAGGCGGAAACTTCCCTTAAAATTGCCTTAAGATCCTCCTCACGAATAACAACATATCTGCTGTCAGCCACGTACACCACCAGAGATATGAGAGGGCTCTAAATTTAAAAGCGGATTATATTAGGGATGAAGGCATATGCCAAAATATGAGCGGGTATAGACAGGAAAAATGATGACCCGTAGACAAGGTTATAAAAATAACAACTCTGCACTTAACTTAACCTGTTTACGACCTTTTCTCTAAGTATTAGTAGAGCCTGATTGAGTGTCTCCTCCATGCTCTCCCAGAGCTGGGGTAGGTATGGCTTTAACTTCTCAAGAATTATTAATGAATCATCAATCTGCTTCTCTATAAACTCAAAGAACTCTAGTATTCGTTCCTTAATCGTCGATTCTAATTGCTCGGAGGGCTGCCTATAAGGTTGGAGCCAGCCGTAAGCCGTTGGGAGTGGAGGTAGAGGTGTAGCCCACCCTTTCGGATAGGATTCATCAAGAATCTTCTTTAGCCTTGATACCTGATAATCCACTATATCAATAATAGGTATAATAGCGGTCTTTATGTAAGAGTAGGAAGCCAAGTAAGCATCCGGGTGAACAATAGACCGCAGCTCAAGGGAAACAGCATTTAAGTTTAGATAAAGCCTAACAAGCAGGTCCCGTAGATACTCAGTCTCAACAGCCTCCTTAAGCATAAAAAGCCTTGAATTCTTAACAGCCTTCAACAAATACATAAAGGGAACATCTATCTCAATCTCCTCGGCGAGCCTATCAATCAACTGCACAAGCTTTAAACCATTAAGAGAGGCATAGGTCTCAAGCCTCTCAGCAGCCTCCCTCCTAATTGTAAAATTTTTATAGCCCGGAGCTGGCATACTTAAACCTCCCACCAAAATTCTTTAAGATCCAATTTAATAAGCTTTACTGACTTAAAAGAAAATATCTATAATTCAGTAAATAACTGATAATCAGTAAACTTTTTATTCCAGTTTTTATCATTAATTTATTGAACCATGAACAGGCAAAACAAAAGAAAGAAAGGTCAGCTAAAATATGGAGGAAAATCGAATCTTATAGATCAAACGCTGGACGAATTTTTCTCCACTAGCAATTACTATAATAGTTCTGGTGAAAAAACAATTGATACAAGCAAAGCGTTCTGCGACACCACGGTTTCGCAGAATTGTCATTCTACGACACTGCAGTGTCGTAGAACGGAAATCTGGGAGAGAGTGCTTAAGATTGATGGGTGGAGCAGCAGTTATAGATCTGTTAATAATCTGCTTACATATTTGGGGATTAGGAAGAGTGGCAGTGAGGCTGCTAGGAAAACTTATAGTAGTACTATTTATCGGTTTTGTGCAAGGTTCAATGTAGATCCGGATACTTTAGTGAAAATGCCTAAGAACAGGATAAAGGAAATGGTTGAGGAAATGATCAAGGAGATGCGGGAAAAAGGTAGGAGCTTACGGTATATTGCAACTACTGTAAACGTCCTCAAAACATTCTTTAGAGTAAATGGGCTTAACAATATAGAGGTTTCTCCGCCCTCTATACCGCCTCGATACAGTAAACGTAGTGAGTATATTCCAACGCCTAGTGAAGCACTGAAGATGGCGGAGGTGGCGGGCAATTTAAGGGATAAGTCAATGATTCTTCTTATGGCTTTTTCGGGATTGAGAGTTTCAACACTATTAGCGCTGAGATATAAAGACGTCAAAGATGAGCTAGAGAAGGGCGTAGAGAATGTTCAAATTAAAGTCTATCCTGAGATGAAGGAAGTTGTTGCGAATGCATGTAAAGGCAACATTAGATATTATACTTTTACTACTAAGAAAGCTACCAAGACATTGAAGCTTTATATTGAGGAAAGAAAGCGGGCCTTTGGAGATATTGAGGATGATGAACCGCTCTTCATAACAAATTATAATCAGATAAGAAAGGAGATGAGGAGAAAGAGACCTTTAAGCGCAAGGCAGGTTAATCGTATAGTGAAGAACGCTGCCAAAGCCGCTGGGCTTGAACGATGGAGAGAAGTAACTCCCCATTCACTTCGAAAAACTTTTCAGAGCTTTTTGCGGAACCAGCCTGAGGCGACAAGACTCGACATTCGAGACCAAGAGTTTTTATTCGGTCATGTTATGGAGGGGTCAATGGACTTCTATTATGATTGGGGTAAGGTGGAAGAACTGAGAGAGAAATTTTCAAAGATGATCCCCAATCCTAGCAAAGCCAAGATAGGTAAAAAGAAAAAGCAGAAAATCATCGATGTCAACGAAGTTGAGAATTATCTTGAGAATGGATGGATTGTCAGGTTTAAGCTTCCAGATGGGAGAATGATTGTTGAGGCGGAGTTCTAATAAATAATCATCTCATTAATAATCCTTCAGAAGCATAAGTTCATCCTCGTTTTTACATATTCTATTAAAACCTCTTTCCAATCGATTCCAGTCCCTTCAAAAGCTTTGGTTAAAGCGGTTTCGAGGAGGCTGAATTTGTTTTCAACAACTTTTCTCCCGAAGTTTATTCTTGCGTATTCGAGTCTAAGTTGCTCGCATTTGGTTTTATCGTAATACGCATCTTGAGATCCTGGTAGAATATGCCCCATAAGAAACTCTTGAGTCTTTACGTCTAATCTTCCTCCATCGATAAGCTCGCTGCGGAGCATCGATTCATAAGTCTTCCTAAGTGAGTGGGGAGTAACGTACATCCAGTTAGCAATTCCGGCTTTTCTTGCAGCATCCTTAATAATTCTCTGAACCTCCCTTGGAGTCATGAACTTCAACCTACGCTCTTGAAAACTTATTTGATTATATTCGGAGCAGAAAAGCGGCTCGTAAGGTTCTATTGACCCATACTTCTCAATCCTCTCACGAAGATATAATCGCAAGGCCTTAACCGCCTCCTCACATGCGAACGTGTAGTAGGGTACGTTGTTTTTGCATGCCCCTGGAACTCGCTTCTTCATTTCGGGATATACTGGAACCCTAATTATTGGATAACCTTTTTCCAGATCATCCTTAATGTCACCATACGTTAAGGCAATTAGCGTTGAAACCCTGAGACCAGTTGAAAGTAGGAATAAGATTATAGCTCTGTTGCGGAGACTGCCAGCGCAGTCAGCCATAGCATAAACTTCCTCCTTTGTTGGTATATATTCGGGTCTCTTCCTATATCTTGAAGGCGTATAGTATCCTTCAAGAGTAATATCGATTCCGTTTGCTTTAAAGAAGGAACGCATAACGTGAATTATGCCGTTAATGTATCTTCGGCTGCAGCTACGACCATTTAGTTCATCACAGTATTCCTGGATAATTTTCTCTACGTCCTCTTTTTTAAGCCTAATTAACTCATCTGGGTTTACCTTTACTCGGTTACATAAATTGGCTATTATCGAGAGATAGGTGCGTTTTGTCCACTCACTTTTACTCTTTCTCGACAGCTTCTTTAACAATTTATTAATGCTCTCAAATCGACTTAACCATCCATCAGCCAAATCTTTATGGGAAATTTTCATCTCTGCCGTTGCTTTGCGTTCCATAATGGTGAGTTGAGACAGCATTTTATCGCCTCCTGAAGAGTGCTTATGAGTTGGTTATGTGGTTTGTCTCATCCTTTAGCACCTGGTTTAGTTCGGCCATAACCGCCTTAATGGCTCTTTCAATAGCTTTGTAGGCGTTTCTCCTAAAGCTGTCAAAGAGGTCTTCTATGCTTCGAGACTTAGATGACTCGCCCTCCCCATCACTCCTCTTATTGAACCTACACGACTTTATTGGGCATTCATAGCAATCCCTGCCCGGAACCAAGATAAATCTTCCATTCAGAATACGCTTCGCCTTCTCTATGCGGTCGGCTAACGCCGCCTTCAAGAAGTCAGCCCACTCAGCGGCCCTGAACACTATTGCGTCGCCGGACGAAAACCTAACGAGAACAACTGTTGTCCCATTCCACATATACTTCTCTGACTGGCTTAAAGATATGTTTAGCCCAGTTTTCGCCTCTATGCAGATATTTCCTCCACCATTAAGTATCTGAATGCTCCTTCTATCGACGATTAGAAGTGCGTCATATCTGCCTCGCTGAATATATTTATTGGGAAGCCCTTGGCCGCCAGCTCATTCTTGAGCCGCTCGACGAGCAGCGAAACAGCGTATTCATGTAGGTTCCTCCAAACCCTATCTACCTCCTCATCCCCGGAGTAGCCGGCCTTAAGCCTCTCAATAATGCAGCGCTCACAAAGGTTCTCCATTAGCGGATCAATGACCTTCTTACTGCTGACACTGCTGGAATATTTGGCGGCTATCTCCGCAGCCAAACTGATTAATGTATCCCTTAGCTGAATTACCTCCTTGTTAAATACGCCTAGTTGATCTGATTCCATAGGCGCCGCCCTATAGGCCATGTGGGGATACGCATATGCGTGAGGATCTATCCATCCTCCTTAATCTGCCTGATGAGGTCCCTTAGCTGCTTAAGCGTTTTTTCTCTGGCATCTATCTCCCTGGCTAGGGCCTCCAGCTTAGCCATGGATACATCCATCTTATACTCCTCGGAGATCCTACCAGTCCTCTCGAACTCCAGCATTTTTGCAGCGATCCTAAGCTCTCTCCTAAGTACCTTCTCTAGGAGCTTGAGGTGGACGTTGTTTTCGGAGCATGGGTAGTCCTTCCAGCCGAGCCACTCCCATGCCTCCCAGTCAATTGAGAATTTTAGTGATCCATCCTCATCGACCTCTATCTGGTATGGTGAGGCTAGCGCTAGAATGGCGTTGAGCACCGGTATAGCCCTCCCTAAGACCTCAGCCTTATACTCCAGAAGCCTCCTCTCAGCCTCCTCAGCCCTCTGGCGCCACACGCCCCTTATCGGCACATTTAAAGCCCACTCGTTTGATCCTCCGAGGACCGCGGCCAGAGCCTTGTCTATCAGCGGTCTCCAGAAGACCTCCTCCTCAACGGCCCGCGCCCTAGCCTCTCCATAAATCTTCTCAGCCTCCCTGTAGTCTGCTAGGGCGCATATGAGTGCAGCCTCATGGATAGACATATATAGGGTCCTTCTCCTCTCAGACTCCCAGCTGCCCGGATACATGACCTCGCCATTTCGGCAGACGATCCAGACGCTGGCAGCCCTGCTCAGCAGCCCAGAGTACCAGCCGCACCTATCCTGGAGCGCTACAATAACCTTGGCGAAGTTATCCCTAGACTTAATGGCTCCCGCGCGCCTCTCAATCCTATCCTTAGCCGGATAGCGCTCGCACTCAACATAAACATTGTAGTCTCCGTCCCTAGCGAATATATCCACATATATCGGCTCGCCATTACCCGTCTCAACAACCTTCTCAAAGCTTATATCCGTATAGCCCTCACGCAACATATAAAGCGCAGTATAAAGCCTAACCAACTCATGCGCCCGGCTACCACGCCTAGGAGCCCCCTCATAGGCGCTCCTAATCTCAGAGGGCAGGGATTTGAGGACTTTCTCAAATAGGCTTCTTCCTTCCCCATTTAGGCTAAATTTATCCACGGATTTTATTTCGGACACCATGTTCCATCACCTCCATGTATTTATTGTTTTTCATATATTCTATGGAATGCATAGATTTAAATCTTCCGCTTCTCCATAGAAAACATTAAATATATTCACTCCATAAACAATAAATTAGGATGGTGAGGACGTTGCCTGGAAAGAGGACGTCGATTCAAGTTTATGAGAGCACTAGGGAGGAGCTTGTGAAGATTAGGGGGCAGCTGGAGGCGAGGAATGGAAAGCCTAGAAGCCTGGAGGACGTCATACTCGAACTCATAAAGTACTGGAAAGAGGGGCATGAGAGATGAGGACGGGATCTCAAGGCTAAGAACACGCATCCGCGTGAGAGGGTAAGGTGCTTAAGGAGCAGTTGAGGGATCTGCCGATATCAGATATAGGGTTTTAAAGCAGTATGGGTTTCTCCAACGGACCAAATCATCGAGGCGCATTAAGTTCTTCGGGACGCAGAATATGCGGCCCCCTTTCGAGTCTTGCAGCGCCTTCAGAGACAATATATATGCTCTTTACGGCTTGGGAAGCTAGCCTAATTAGGAGAAAGGCGTACTCTAGATCAAGTTGATGTATGGTTGCGACGAATACTACAAATTCCTATGAAAACGAAGGAAATTCTAAACACGTTCTAAAGGGATACTCCGAAAATATTTATGTGAGAAACGTGAAAAACTAATTCTTCAATTGTCAGCTTTCAATAATTAAATTTGCTTCTATAAACTTTAATTTTCGACAGTATGAAAGAAATAATTTGAGGTAGAGGGTCTTTCGATGAGTGTTCATTATAATGAGCGTTGGGCTCAGGGATCGTTTTGCGGTGGATTAATGAAGTTATTCATGATTTTGGGGTTAGTTTAGTTAGGGCTGATCAGGAGGTTCAGATAAGGAGCGGATAAAATTTGAGGCTGAGCAGTAAAAGATTCTTTGAAGTAGCAAAGTATTGGGTGCTGCCCTTAATTTTAGGCTCAATAATTGGCTTAGCCATATTCCTCCTTGTCTACATTTACGAACTGCTAAATTATGCTTCATTTATTATTGTAAACTGGAATTCTTCATTTCTTTTAGCCTCAACAATTGTTGCGCTCCTTGGAGGATATTTAACAATAAGACTGTTGGCGGAAAATAAAGAGTGCGGTTGCGGAACAGAACTTGTAATTGAAAGATACCATTTCAAAAACGGCTTTGTTAGCTTGAGAGATACCATAAGCAGAACTTTAGCTTCTGCGATAACCATAAGTTTTGGTGGA
>JAVZNR010000007.1 GCA_038882715.1 Candidatus Bathyarchaeia archaeon | reverse complement strand
ATGTTTATGAGCCGCTCGCCGTCAAAAGGCAGATAATTAAGTCGGCTGTAGAGGCCGCGACAATGATACTGAAGATAGACGATGTAATAGCCGCAGGGAAAACAAAGATGCCGAAAACACCTAAGGAGTCTAAAGAGACCGAGAGCAAAGAATTTGACTAGAAAACCTCTTTAACCAAAAGCCTATTTTTTAATTAGAAACCAATATTTCCAATAAATCTTTTTTGATTTTATGTTCATTATGATGGTTCAAGGCAAAATTGAGATATGGATTTTGCCCGACAATCTTAGGGTAGCCTCTGAGAGGGCTGCACACATCCTTAAAAACTCTAAATACGAGGCTCTTTTTCTGGATATACGGCGCGAATTAAATGATTTAGTTGAGGATTTGGCGCTGGGGGCCCCATACGAGCATTTTATTGATGAGGCGAGGAGGCTGAATATTCTACGCGAACCTATATCTTCATGGGAGCATCAACTTAAGCCCATACTTTCAGCTTTAGGGGGTCTAAAAATCAGAAGCCCATGCGTGAAGATTTTCTGTTATAGAAGCCCGCGCTCTGAAGACTCGCTTATTAAGAGGGCTGAGAAAATAGCCCTGCTAACTCTTAGGATTAATTCCACGGGTAAAGTTGACGTCAAAGAATGGAGAGAAACAATATATGACTCTATAAGCGAGAGCGCATCATATATAGATGAGGCGGCGGAATACATACTTAGGATTTATCATGAAGAGAATCTTAGGGGAAAATCCACCATAATAATCTCGGATTTTTCGGGGAAAAACCTTTTAAAAAGGTTGAGGGACGCTGGCATAAGCGCCTCTTTACGCTACCTATTGCTTCCATATTATTTTACGCCACTTGAAACCCTGATCCGTGAAACCGCCGTTATGCTTAGAAAGGGATCAGATATAGGCGATGAAAGAATCATTACTCTCGCAAATCTACATGCGGATTACATTAGAAACTATATTCTTACAAGCAGTGATTATGACGAAGCCTATTTTCGATGGATAAAAGATAGAGTTTATGGGTCTAGTAGTACAGCATCTTTGCCTCATATTTTTTGAGGTGATCCACAGCCTGATTAACATCCATAAATAGTAGTTGTACTCTTTCAACGTCCTCAAGCGTGACGAAGTCACGTTTCATGCACCTAGCATTTTGAGCCGCTAGACTTAAGAGTTGAACAGCGTATCTAAGTGATGAGGCAGACCCTATCTCGGTCAGCCTTTCAAGGGCCGCTTCCTCCACTTTTATCTTCTCTTCGTTGGCTCTGATCTTCAATATCTCTTTTATGTCTTCTGCGCTATACTCGTGCGTCGCTATTATGACCGCCCTATCCAAGAGGTCTAGGGGGAAGCCCATTGGGCTTTTAACGTCTGTTCCACGTATCGTTGTTATACCGCGGTTCGTGGCAAGTATTATTATTGGAACTAGCTCGCTCTCTAGGGCTCTTCCAAGAAAGCTGAAGGCTTCCAAGTCCAGTAGATGGCTGTCGTCTATGAAGAGCACGCCTGGGTGTATGAATGCTCTGCCCTCATCAACCATTTTCTTAACCATCTCATCAACTGAGGCTCTAACTTCACTATCCATCTCTCTACTTTCGCTAAAACCGAAGAGTAATGAAAAGAAGCTGCCGCTTTTGCTTCTAGCATGCATCTTATCTAGGTCATCTAATGTTAAGGAGTAAACAAACTCTTTTTCCTTTAAAACTGGACCAGTAGGTCTAGGAACTTTTTCACGCGTATCAACCTCGTAAATCTTACCCTTACTGCTCTCCATGCTTAAACCTAGGTTTACAACTCTGCCTGTTTCAGCGTCAATTTGTATTACGCAGCCTTCAGTTATGCCCTGCGCAATTATTTGCTGCGCTATGGACGCGCCAGCTTCAATGGTTTTCTCCTCCTTCGTCGTTTTTAGAGTTAATTGCACGCTCTCTGGAACCCTCTGATATGGATTGTACGGGTGCGGTGCCGTTCTGATCTCTAGGCTTGTTATTTCGCCCTCATAGACTTTACGCATCTCATGTATCTCGACCCCTATGGCTTTACGCATAGCTTCAATTAAAACCTCAGTTTTCTTCCTCTCGCTACTATATATTTCGCTGCCGCTCATCTGTATAAATGGGACATTCGGCCCAAGCTCCTTCGCTATAGCCATAGCTATAGCTGTTTTCCCCGTTCCCGGAGGCCCTGCTAAAATAATTGTTCTACCGCTCAGTTTACCCTCCTTAATCATCTGAACTATTAGGCCAGCGGCCTCACGGGCTTTTTCCTGCCCAACCATACCGTCTTTAATTTTGACAGCCCGAAGATTTTCATCTAAACCTAAACCTTTAATGTGGGTATGGGCACCTATCCTCTCAAAACGCTGGAGCCCAGTAGGTATCTCATGTATGTCAGCCATATACGACACCTATAAAAACTAAAAATTGAGGGAAGTTATGAAGCCAAAAATTTAGGGAATTCTAGTCAAACTCCGAGGTTTTACTCTCCTCTTCCTCTTCTCTCTTCTCAGCGCCTTTGCCTTTCTCCTCTTCCTTAGGCTTAGCGGCAGCAATCACGTCGTCTATCCTAAGTATCATCGAGGCGGCTTCAGCCGCAGATTTGATCGCCTGCTCTTTAACTACGAGCGGCTCTATGACGCCCTTCTCATACATATTTACAACCTTACCGCTGAACACGTCCACGCCGTAAGCATATCCATCTATCTTTTCATGGGCAGCTCTTAGCTCAACCATCACATCAATCGGCTCTAGGCCAGCATTCTCAGCTAGAGTCTTCGGAATTATCTCTAATGCTTCGGCAAAGGCCTCTATGGCCAGCTGCTCCCTGCCCCCGATCTGGGCCGCATACTTGCGCAGCTCCTTAGCAACCTCAGCCTCCGCCGCGCCTCCGCCTGGAACAATCTTATTCTTCTCTATTACGTCGGATACAACTGAGAGCGCGTCATGCATTGCCCGTTCGGCTTCATCAACCATACGCTCTAAGCCAGCGCGTATAAGTATTGATACTGAGCGCGGATCCTTACAGCCCTCGACGAAAACCATCTTGTCCTCGCCTATCTTACGCTCCTCAACCAGCTCAGCGTACCCGAGGTCTTCTGGCTTAAGGTCCTCCAGGTTCGTGACTACGCGTCCGCCAGTAGCCTTAGCCAGCTTCTCCATATCGGATTCTTTAGCCCTTCTAACTGCCAGTATGCCCTCTTTAGCTAGGAAGTGCTGAGCCATATCGTCTATGCCCTTCTGGCATATAACCACGTTCGCTCCAGCCTTCTTGATCTTGTCAACCATCTCCTTAAGCATCTGCGTCTCCTTATCTAGGAAAGCCTTCATCTGTAACGGGTCTCTTATTCTAATCTCAGCGCTAAACTCGGTCTTCTCGATTTCAAGCGGGCAGTTGAGTAGGGCTATCCTAGCCTTCTCGACGCGTTTAGGCATGCCAGCGTGAACAACCTCCTTATCAAGGATTATACCCTTGACAAGCTCCGTGTCATGTAGGCTTTTGCCTTCCTTCTTTATTATCTGGATATTATCGATGTCTGCAACCCAGCCTTCGTCTCTTTTCTCAGCTATCTGCTTAACGGCTTCAATTGCTATGTCGGCAAGGCGATCTCTCGCTGTCCCAACAGCTTTACTACCCATGGATGTTAAAGCAACTTTCTTTAATGTCTCCTTATCGTCTACATCAACAGTCTTGCTTATCTTGTCGAGAACTTCTACAGCTTTTTGAGCCGCTTTTCGATAGCCGCTGACAACAACTGTGGGATGAATGTTCTGGTCGAGGAGCTCTTCGGCCTTCTTAAGGAGCTCGCCGGCAAGAACAACAACTGTTGTTGTTCCGTCACCAACCATGTCGTCCTGAGCCTTAGCAACCTCAACCATCATCTTGGCGGCTGGATGCTCAACCTCAATCTCTTTTAGGATAGCCGCACCATCATTCGTTATCGTTATGTCTCCTAGGCTGTCAACAAGCATCTTATCCATGCCGCGTGGACCCAACGTTGTTCTAACGGCTTCCGCAATAACCCTAGCAGCCATAATGTTGTTTCGTTGAGCCTCTCTTCCGCGACTTCTTGCTGTGCCCTCCTTCAATATTAAGACCGGCTGACCGGACGCTGTTTGAGCCAGATACGCCATACATGTTTCCCCCTTTATACCTAGTAGATCTTGTATTTATTAACTAAGGTCGAAAAATATAAGTTTTACTAAAACTAAAAATTGTAAACAAGAAGACTTAAAATTAATTTAGAGGAGAAAATAGTTAACATGTCACTAGAGGAATCTGCCCTTGCAGAATATAAAATACTGGCTATACGCCCGCTACCAAAAATAGATCCGGAAAGAGATCTAGAGTGGTTATGTAGGAGTTTAGGCTTCTTAGAGCACAGGGATAAAAAGAAAACGGCATTTCGGATACTGAGATTATTGCTTGAAGCCGCGCGAGAAAATAAAGGGCTTACGAGCGATGAGCTCGCTGAAAGGCTATACTTAACTAGGGGAACAATGGTGCATCACTTAAACAAGATGATTAGAAGCGGGCTTGTAATATATCATGAGGGAACATACAAGTTGAGGGGTAGGAGCCTGAAGACAACGATTGAAGAGGCGCATCGTGATATAAATCGAATCTTCGAAAATCTCTATAGGGTCGCCGAATCGATAGACAAGGCATTCAACCTATTATCTAGAAGCTAAGCCTCAGACCTTTTAACAAAGCGCGAAAAGATATCCGTCTTTCGAAAGGTGGTGGGCGAAAAATTAGTCCATTAAGTTGCTCGGAGTTAAATGATACTCTTTAATCGCTCTCATATATTTCTCCATTAAAATATATTTCTTCGATTTCCAGCTGCTTATTCAGTATCAGCAGGTCTGCCCTACAACCCCTAGCGATTCTACCCACACCTTTAATGCCCATAGCATCGCATGGCGTAGAAGTAGCCATTCTAAAAGCATCATTTAAAGGTAACCCCATCTTCACGACGTTTCGTACAGCGTTCATTAGCATCAAAGTGCTCCCAGCTAAAACGCCTTCCTCGGTTCTCGCCACACCATCCCTTATTATAACTTTACTGGGCCCAAGCATATATACGCCGTTCGGCAAACCTGCCCCAGGCGTAGCATCGCTCACTAGAATGGTTCTGCTTGGACTCTTACATCTTATCGTGAGGGCTACTGTTGCCGGATGCAGGTGAACAAAGTCAACTATTATTTCAGCGTAGACATCCGTGGTTAATGCTGCGCCTATTATTCCCGGTTCGCGGTGATGATAACCCCGCATACCGTTAAATAGATGCGTTATAATGTTTGCACCAGCCTTAATCGCGCCTAATGTCTGCTCATAGGTTGCGTCAGTATGCCCAAGTGAGACTTTAACCCCAAACTTTTCTATGACCGCTCTAATAAAGTCTATTCCATTATCAACTTCAGGAGCAACAGTTACTCTCTTTACGAGCTTTCCGCTCGCATCATAAAACCTTTCAAACTCTTCTAGAGAAGGCTTACGGATATGCTCCTTAGACTGCGCCCCACTTCTCTCCGGGTTAAGATACGGGCCCTCTAAATGAACCCCCAAAATCCTCGAACCGCTATGAAAACCTGATGCTTCATGAATATTTCTGAGAGCATTCTCTATTCTATCGGTGGAGTCGGTAACCGTAGACGGCACATAAGATGTTACGCCAGTCATAAGCAGCTTTCTGGAGAAATCAAGGATTTCCTTAGTGGTTGAATACGTTAGGTCTATGCCGAAGCCACCGTGAACATGTATGTCCACTAAGCCGGGAGCTAAGATACAGTCATCGTACCTGCGTACCTCGCTTAAACCCTCAGGCCTATACCTAGAAAACCCAACTATTTTCTCCTTCTCTATCAAGACATATGCTTCTTTAAGCATCCTGTATGGAGTTAAAACGACGTCGGTTTTTATTGCAAACATCATATAAAAAGCGGTTTTCTTACTATATATGTTCTTCTAAAAAGAAAAAGAGCGAGTTAAGACGCTCCTTCTTTACATGAGCTCCTAAGCTTATTTGCGCTGAATTTCTCTAGGGGCTTCTGGGTTTCCGGGTCCAAAATGCTTCAGGATTACCATGTTTTCGCTTAGGCTTTCGTTAATTATTTCTACACCGTCTTTAGCTGCTTCAACCGTCACAAATAATTCATCGTTAGTTGTGTCGCCATACCTTATCATTATCGGCGCTTCCACCTTAAAGCCGCCTATTTTTCCATAACCCTGTATAACAATGAGCCCATAAGCCGCTTTATCGTAGACCTTCACGCGTCTACTCGGATAAACAATTAGCTCCTTTGCGCTGAATTCTTCAGACCCATAGACCACCCATCTTTCTTCATAACCTGTCTCCTTCGATTCTTCTAGACTCATGGATGGAATTGGCTCGATATAGTGGTGTTTCTTAAACTCCGGATCTAAATTTTCCCTCCAATCTATCATATCAACGATGTAATCTAAGTCCTGATGATACTCTTTAGGAACATCCTTAACGAGCAGATCCCAAGATATAGGCTTATCCTCCAGCATAGACTGATATATAGCTGCGACATCCGAAGCCTTTTGCACCTCATACGTCACAAAAGTGCCGGGGGCATGGAGAACGCCAGCTGGAACAAGCCACCCGGTTCCAGGTTTAAGCTTATACGCCTTAGAGAAATATAATATTCCATTATCGCCAGCATTCCATCTTCTAAGGCATTCCTTAATATCTTCTCTTGACGTACCTGGCTCTAAACCGAAAAAGGTGTATGGAAACTTTCCCTCAATAATATTAAGCTGCGGTGGAAAATAGTAGGCTTCCGGCTTGGGAAGCCTATCAACCCTACGCGCATGCTCCTCCATCTGATGTAAATGTAGTGGTATTGGACAGGAGTTATCGAAAAACTTCGTTAAAACCATCCAGCCACCATACTTTCGCATAACATCTCTTCCAAGGAACCTATCGCCTAAAACATCGATAGCGTCCTTAAGAAGCACCTTGCTTATTTTTGAGCCTTCTTGAAAAACAATATAGCTTAAGCCTTCGTCTTCAGGCGCGCCTGGATTGTCAGCTTTAGTTGTAGATGCAAGCCACCTCTCATCAATTCCGCCCCTCTCAACCCCTAAAGCATAAACATCACTTGGAGCCAGCTTAAGGCGTCTCCCCGGAGTCAGAAAGGCTCTTGGAACCCATGCTGGAGCTAGCCTAACTATTCCGTTACCGCTTTCAAGAGCACTTAAAACCGTTTTTTCAATGTTCATGCAGCAATCACCCAAAATAAAATCTTAATAATGAGGTAAAAAGACTTTATGTTGAAACCGTTAAGCTCGCTTCCCTCTCCAGAGAAATCGGCTCAATGAAAAATATTTTGTTTTCATGCTGCTCATACCTAACTTCCTTTCCATCGACAATTATGGACGCTATTTTCTTGCCTCCCAGAAATGGTAAACTAAGAGTTTTAATCTTAAGGCTTCCATATTTCACAGTTAACGATACTTTTTCAGGCTCTATTTGGAATATTCCCCAACCAGTTCCAGCCGACCAGAAGCATTTAAACTCCCCATTCTGTATTCTCGGTGGATTAAACTCTACTTCGCCTTTCGTCATATCGATTTTAAATCCGCTGAGGGCTAATAGAAGCGCGTATGATGACATAGACCGCGAGTAGTTGCTTCCACACTCTATCTCGTTCCATGGATTTCTCTTCTCGCCATTATATCTATCCCTTACAGCTTTAACTATCTCTAGTCCCTCATCAATTAACCCTTCCTGAATCATATGCGATGCAACAGCATATTCTGTTCCGCACCATGTTTCCTCAGCATATGGAACCGGTATGATCGGCTTCCCTTTTCCATTGGGCCACTCGCATACTACCACTCCAGCCTCATCGTTTAGGCTGAATATTCTGCATGGGTTGAAGTGTTTGCGCATGCTTCTCTTGAAATTGTACCTATATATTGACTTTAATGCGCTCTTAACTTTCTCACTATCAAATATTTCGCCCAACCCGCATATGTTGGCGTGCCATTGAGCCAAAACTTGATCAATCTCGCATCCTTCACCAATTTGATATTTTATCTCCTTGTGTTCATCATTCCAGTAAATGCTCACAACGTTTGGATCAGTAGAACTATATTCTTCTAGAATTGATTTATCCTTGAGGTCTATGATCTGATGGAAGTATTCGCCGTTAAATAGGTTTTCTTCAACCCAACGTTTACCCTTATTAAATATCTCCATGTATTCTTTGGCTTTCTCAACCTCACCCAAATACCCAGCCATCTCGGCTCCAGCCTTTAAGGCTGCAAGATACATTCCCGTCAACCAAGAGTTCGGTCCGAAGAGCTCCACATCAAGCGTGTTGTGCTGCCGACCTTCAAGGACGCCGTCTTTATTGGGATCCCATTTATCCTCATTAGACTCAGCCCACACATATTCAATGGACTTCTTTATCGATTGCCAATTCGCTTTAAGCCATTCATCGTCCCCCGTGAGCTTCCAGTAAGCATAAGCTCTAATCACGCCGCCGAACTGCCCATCTACCGCGGCGTGAGGGAACTCCCATTGCCCTCGCCCCAAAGGCAGCTGAAGCCGAAAACTTATACGTCCATCTTCCCGCATATCGTATTTATAGTGTAGATCCCACATGGATCTATCGAGTTTTGGAAATAGGAAGAGGGGCGCATAGGCGTAACTCCACACATGCATACAGCTTCCTTCGCAGCAACCGGAGCTTGTATGGCAGCCTTCAAAACCATAGAGGGAACCGTCCTCTAAGCGCAGAACCGTAGGAGACTTAAGAATCGAAATATTCGCTGAGACCGCGTCTAAAACAAAGGGCGGCAAAGTTGACGCGAACAAGATGTCTCTAAAGGTGGCCGTCTCCTCATAGAGGCGATCCCAGTTCTTTAAGCAGTATATGGCTGTTTCAACGGAGTCTTTGAAGATCCTTGCGTAATAATTCTTCCATATGGTTGGTCTCTCAGTTTTCTCCGGGTTCCAATAATTATAGCAGTTCGGAAAGTTCCACGCTATTATAAACCTAGCCTTACCAGATCCCCTAGCCTTAACCTTTAAATGAACCGCGAGGGACGCGTGATCCCGGATTCCTTTCTGCGTAGACTGATATGAGCGGTTCTTAAGTTTACCGGGAGCGGTTAGATCTTTCCAATAGACTTGGAGGCTGTCGAACCATCCTCCCCTGAACCAATATTCCTGATAACTGATGTCTGAAGCGTCAGTTGCTATGGTTAAGTCGCCATACTCAGGATCATTTTCAGAGGGCTTTGTTGAAAACATTCTTATGAGGTGATATTCGCCGTTCCTCTCATACTTGTTGATTGTTGCGCCATCTGGAAGAGGGTTCTGAACAGATAAACATATTGTGTAAGTTATCTCGCAATCGGCCGTATTCTCAACATTTATCTCGAAAAAAGCTGCCGGTATACTTGAATCTAAATCATTAAGCGGAATGAAGGGGTTGAAAGCCGTCATCCTAACCTTTCCCGGAAAATCTTCGTCGATAAACCTTATTTCGGCTATCGGGTAAGTCCCCACAAATTCCGAGCCTCTAAAATGTGGCAGCCCAGCCATATAGCCTCTTGGTGGGCCGAAGCCGAAGGATTGGAAACGCTCATGGCTAAACTCACCTGTGTAGGGAGGAGGTAGATCACTATTTAAAACTCGCGCATCTAGAATTTTACCCTCATGTTCAGCTTTGATTGCGAAATGTGAGAAACCATTTACGCTTCCCTTGTTTGGCCTATTAAAGATTTCCCAGTCTATTAGTCTGCCGTTACCGGCCAATCCTATTGAGCCGGTTCCAATGCCGCCGATAGGAAAAGATATCTCTCTAGTTCTGTCCCCTCTATAAGTGAAGTATTCTAAAAACTGTTTAGAAGAACCTTTTAAGCTCAAAGGTGCTTCCTCCTAATCTTTACTCGTTACGCTGCTTTAACTAAGAACACCTTTTAGGTTTAAAAGAGTAACTGTGTGAAGAAGGAATCTTCCCTATATTTCTTTGCGGAGCTTCGGCAGCAAATATGATAATATAAAGCCCAGTGTTAGAAAAGCGATTATTAGCGCTGCGAAGATCATAAGAATCAATGCGCGGCTCACAAGATATCCATAGATAACTGTTCCGAGGGAAACCGCCGAGAAGGCTATTTCGGCATAGCGCTTAACCTTTAAATCGCTCACCACACAATTTGTTAGGAAGAGGGAGAACGCGCCGAGAGCGATCGATAAACCAATTATTATTATGACAAATTCATTATCAATAAGACCACTCATTATCCATAAAAGCCCAAGAACAATTAAGAGGATCGCTTGAATCAAGGAGCGTCTATTTTCTCTCATGAACCATCCCGTAAAATTTAGATGGATTAGAATATATTAGCGTTTTTGTTACGGCATCCTGAATTAGCGGAGAGCGTTAAGGCGGCATCTAAAAATTAGAAATATGTGGTTGCTGGTAGTGGTAGCCCGGGGGAGATTCGAACTCCCGTCAGCGGGTTTCCTCGGCAAGACCTGTTATATCCTGAATAAAAATCCCCTTTATTGCGCTTGCCTCCAAAGCCCGCTATGCTTGTCCACTACACCACCGGGCTTCATAAATAACCAATCAGAAACCCAGTAATAACTTTAACGCTCAAATATTGCTCGGAGACCTTTTTATAGGGCTTTAAACTCGTTAAACCATTTCTCGTATTGAACCAGCATATCTTTAGACACGCTTGGTTTTCTCATCTTTAGAACGTCTAGGAAATCTTTCATAGATATCGGCCTAGGTTCAGCCTTACTATAATCTACGCAGTTTTCAAATATTTCACTGTTTACTTTGAGTTGAACTGACTGACAAACATCCATAATATCGCTTCCAGAAAAACCTTCGGTGAGAAGCGCCAGCCTCTCTAAGTCCACATCAGACGCCAATTTCAGAGGCTTCGTGTAGAGCTTGAAGGTTTCTAGACGCTGCTTATAGTCTGGGGGAGGCACATAAATCCTTTTTTGAAACCTCCTTATAAATGGGGGATCCAGATCCCAGGGTTTATTCGTCGCGCCGATAACGTAAACTTTAAGCGGATTTTTCTTGTCTAATATGCCGTCCATCTCCTTGAGAAATTGATTTCTAACCCTTATCTCGCCGCCAACCTCAAACCGCCGAGCCCCTATCAACGAATCGATCTCATCAATAAAGATTATCACTGACGAGGTGTTTGCCTCCCTCCTAGCTAGATTGAATAGCCTAGCAACATTCTGTTCAGCTTCACCAAGCCACTTGGACATTATGCACGCCGCATCAACAGGTATGAATTTAGCGCTAATCTCGTTCGCAACAGCTGCGGCTAAAAGCGTCTTCCCACATCCAGGAGGCCCGAAAAGCAAGATCCCTCTAGGCCAACCAAGTGGGAATAGGTCTGGCCTAAGTGATGGATAAACTATGGCTTCTCTAATCGCCCTTTTCGCGTCCTCAAGCCCAACCACATCGTCCCAAGTGACTTTGGGCGGCTCCCTTATAATGAGATCTTCGAAGCGTGTTCTTCCTTCGCCGGTGTCTTCGGCTGTTGCTGGACTTAAGTGTAGGGAGGACTTGAGCGCAGCAACTCTTCTTTTATATGCCTCAGCCCTCTGCAGATATATTTTGTTCAGCTCGCAGCTTGGATTTATCTTCGCTATTTTCAGCAAGCTATCTATGGCCTTTTGATAAGCCTCGATAGCCATCTCCTTCTTACCCTGTCGATCAAGCATCACCGCCTGCTCAGCGTATTTTAGCGCCAGCTGCTCCAGCTCCTGAGCTGCGCTCATGTCTCCCTACACCTATTCGATTTTTATCTTACCTTTCTTGCTTAAAGATTCGAGAACAGCCATTATTTTGGTGGGAGACATGTTCAGTTCCTTTGCGCATTTTGAAATGTTCATCTCACCATTGTTCCGTTCAATATAATCCAAGATTATTTCTTCAGCTAAAACGTTTGATGAGCCTTCTCTCTCGCCAATTATTGAGCCGTCTGCATTAACATAGAATTCTGAGCCGTCGACTGCTAGAGCTATGCGAGGCTTAATAGCCACCTCATCAGGCGGTTCAGGAATAGAGATCTCTCTAGGAGGCTCAGGAATCTTCTTTTCAACTTCCTGCCTAAGGAAGTCCGACGCCTCCTTCAGTATGGCCTCTGTGGCTTCATCCTTAACTACTATAGGCTCCGACACCCTTAAGTTCATCTCAGTCGTTACAATCAAATCATTTATAGAACTCATCAGGTTGTTTAGTTCTGGCGTTAGCGACGGCATTACCTTAGCGATATCTCCAAGCGCGCTTTTAACCTCACTGAACACTCCTTTAATATCTTCTAGGGTTGGAGTTACAGCCTTGAGCGTTTCAAGCCGCAGTATAGCTTTCTCAACGGATATCTGAACCCCTTGCACAAAGCCCATAATCTTTCTTACTTCAGCAATCTCATTAGCGTAAATTATAGCTCTGTTTTTCATCCCTTTGCTCAGGTATGAGGTGCACTCCTCAAATAGCTCCCTGTCTCTTTTAGCCAGCTTCAAGTATGCAAGCTCAAGCCTAGAATAATATTTCCCAAGCTCGCTAATCGCCTCCAGCAGGATTTCGTTTAGAGGTTTCCTGTTCTTCCCAAAAATATCCTTAATCATCGGAGAACACCTGCAATATCTACGCGTATTAGCGATTACTCATTAGTTATACGTACATTTACCACCGGCTTTTGATCAACATACTTATCTGCCGCGACGCTAACATCGGCTCGAACGGAGAGACCGGAAACCTTTTCCTTAGTCTTTAATAAACTCATCTTCCTATACGATGCATATTTTATCTCTCTGAGAATTGATAGGAGAGATTGCCGGAACACGTCGTCCCTTACATTGCCTATACCGTGCTCCATCTCAAGGAAAGTTCTGGCTAAATGAAGCATCCTAATAATGTTTTCTTGAGACTGAATCTGCCGCTCTATGTCGCCTAGAACGCCTTGAACTTTAACCCTCATATCATCTATAGACTTATCAAATTCAGCACTCAAGCTCTCGTAGATTTCGGGCAATATCTCCTTATTCCTAAAGAGGGATTCAAGAATCTCACGCTTCTTTAATAGGACTGGAAGTTTCTCGCAAATCTCCTCAACCCGCCTATCAATCTCTGAAACAAGGAGAACATCGTCCTGTCCAGCCTTAAGCCTCTCAACCGGATATTTAATTATCTCCTCACCCTTATTTTCAACCAGGACCTCCCTAACTTCACCTGAAGAATCTATTACAAAAGACACTATTTTGCCAATTTCCCTGCCGCTATCATCCTTTAAACTTCTACCAATTAAAGTTGCGAAAATATTCGTCTGCAAAACATACACCTCCTAAATTATTCTGAGAAACCTGAGTCTTCGCCAGCCTCCTCCGCTGATTTCAGTGAAGGTAAATCCGGGAACTTTTCCCTCATCCTTTGCTCAGCTATAACAGCTGCTTCATTAAGGATTTTTTGAGCGTCGTCGCTGGCAACCTCAAAGTTAGGTGTCACCCCAGTGACCTCACCGGCCTCAATTATTAGATCGTTTAGCATTGCTCCTATCTGCCCGATTTCTTTCTCAGCGTTCGGTAGCAACCCACTTAACCCTACGCTGACGCTCTGCAAAACCTGTGTGGCCGGAGTTAGAGCTGACATAACGTTGCCGAGCTGAGTTACTGTTTTAAGCCTTAATGCAACCCTCTCTAATGCTAGCTCGGCATTCATCATGAAGTTAGCCATCTTTCTTAATTCAGCGAGCTCATTTGCTAGCACGTGAGCACGCTGAATCTGATGCCTAGAATACGCTTCAACAATCTTTGAGAATAGATATTTGTCTCTCTCACTCAACCGATTTAACGTGCCTTCAATATACTGGATTTGGGCTTCAATGCGCTTAATGGCCAGCTCAATCTTAGTCCTTAAGGGCTCAGATGGCTTGAGCATAGCTTTAAGCCCTTTCTGCTCGCCCTCCTCCCATTTTTTAGCGAACTTCGATGACATATCCTCCACCATTCAACGCTAAATAAACGGGCTTAGCAAGTAGAAGTTTAAATTTGTTAATACGCTTAGAATATCAAAGCATATATATGCCTAATACAACGCTGCATAATCTGCAAGAACCAATTTTACTCTTCAAGTGTAAAATCCAATAAGAAGCCACCTGCTATTTACAGGAAGCATAATATAATTTAAGCACGCTCACTAGAAAACTTTATTCATCAAAATAGGCTCGTATATTTTGCCTAAAAATCGATAAAAATTAGGTTTAAGCGCACCCACACTATTTTATCGTTTTTCTTGAGCCTTAATTTTGAACGCTAGTACCTTGTTCAGATACCCTACCAAAAAACTGTGCTTGCTGGTTTACCAGAGAGAACCGCTTCTGTTTCGTCGGGTTCAAGCGTTTTTCTTACGCCAAGCTTATAGTGCCAATCGTATAAGCAGTACCGGACAATTTTTATCCGTTTTCCTCTCAAGTTTTCCGGCAAAACCTCATTGGGAGTACGCTTTGAAAAACCAGTTAGCTCAATGGTGAAGATGCATTTCTCCCACTTTTCACCCTCCTCATCAGTCATGTATTCGCCAGTCCGCTCAATATCTACAACAATCCCCTGCAATTTTCTAATGCTCATCACAACCACCGCTCTTAAACAGTGAAATTTAATTACTTTTATTAATGGTCATAAGCCCTAAAAATAATTTTTGGAGATGATCTGTATGCGTGACGTGGTTTGGGGAATCCTACTGATGGTGTTAAGCGTGGTGACAATGATAGTGTATTTCTGGGCGCTGTTTTTATCGCCATCTAACATGGAGTTTCTGGGGCACTCTATAAGCGAGTGGGCAGTAATTATACCCGTACTAATATTCGTTTACTTATTCCTCTTCGTTATAGCGTGGATAGGGTGGGCTATGGCTACAACGCCGCCAACCCTACCACTACTTAAAGAGAACCTTAAAGGCGACGACACCCACAGAGAAGACGCGGGAGACAATAAGTAGCACACTTTATTAACTAAGGAAAAATAATTCTTCTTGAAGAGTGATCTCATGGTGGAGAAAATTAGTTTGGAGGATGAAGAAGGGGTTGTAAAGGGACCGCACCACTACCTAGTTAAGAAACGCTCTCTGGATGATATTGAGCGCGAAATATACAGCGTTCTGATGGAACATGGATCGATGCCTCTCTCAGAAATTTGGAGGAGACTTGATTGCCATTTATGGGAGGCATCAGCCGCGCTAATGAGGCTGAAGAGGAAGGGTTTGGTGGAGGAAACCGATGTGACGCCGGAAGCGTACAGGAAAAGGGGTTAAAGTTGTTTTCTAAATTGCACAACGCATTTTAAGGTTTTAACAACATATTATGGCTTAGAGAACAATAGGTTGGGAAGAGGAAAAGGAGGGTTTTGTTGAGCTCATCTGCAATTTCAGGATTCTATAAACTGAGTATTGATGAGAGACTTAAGCTGGTTAAAGAGTTTTCTGGCTTAACCGATGAGGAGGTTAATATGCTTAAGGCGACGGGCGCATTAAGCCTAGATTTAGCCGACCGAATGATTGAGAACGTTATAGGGGTTTTTCCGATGCCTATGGGAATAGCGGTAAACTTTCTAATTAATGGCAAGGATTACCTGATACCCATGGTCATCGAGGAAACCTCTGTTGTAGCGGCTGCAAGCCATGGTGCCAAGATGACGAGAAGTAAAGGTGGAATATTCGCGACCAGTACTGAGCCAATAATGATTGGGCAGATACAAGCCGTAAAGATTAAAGATCCATATAGGGCTAGAATGGCAATTCTAGAGGCTAAGGAAGATATTTTGGAGAAAGCTAATGAGCAGGATCCGATGCTGGTTTCCGTTGGCGGCGGAGCGAAAGACCTAAGGGTTAAGGTTATAGATACGTTTAGGGGGCCGATGGTTATAACGGAGCTGCTCGTAGATTGTAGAGACGCCATGGGCGCAAACGCCGTTAACACTATGTGTGAGGCTGTAGCGCCATTAATAGCGCATATAACTGGCGGAAAAGTGCTTCTTCGCATAATCTCAAACCTTGCAACCGAGAGGCTTGCAAGGGCGTGGGCTATTGTTGACAAAAATGCTGTTGGAGGAGAAGAGGTTGTCGACGGTATAATTGACGCTTATGCTTTTGCCGCAGCCGACCCTTATAGGGCTGCGACACACAATAAGGGCATATTAAATGGTATAATTGCCGTTGCGCTGGCAACATGCAACGATCATAGGGCTATTGAGGCTGGCGCACATGCATATGCCGCTAGGTTTGGACGCTATATGCCGCTCTCGGTTTGGGAGAAGAATGAGGATGGTGACCTGGTCGGCTCAATAGAGATGCCTATGGCTGTCGGGATAATTGGCGGGGCGACAAAGGTGCATCCAATATCTAAGATAGCCTTAAAGATCTTGGGCGTTAAATCCGCCCGCGAACTAGCTGAAGTTATGGTGGCGGTCGGCTTGGCCCAGAACCTCGCCGCCTTAAGGGCTCTTGCATCCGAAGGCATACAGAGGGGGCATATGGAACTACATGCGAGGAATATAGCGATTATGGCTGGAGCTACCGGGGAATTAATAGACATTATAGCTGAGCGGATGGTTAAAGAAAGGAGGATTAGGATGGATAGGGCGAAGGAACTCCTCGAAGAATATAGGAGGAAGCATACTGAAGGCTAGACGCGATTATTTCAGAGAGGATAGCCAGCGTGGCTAAATTATTCTTTCTAGTTTCAGGTGAAAACCCCACATTGCCTTTTTCTGAAGTAAAATCTATTCTCAGCGCCGAAGGATATGACTACCGTGTGCTAGGTGAGCTAACTCAGTTACTAAGGGTCGAAGCCGATATTAAATGTGCGGAAGCTGTCAGGTTTAGATCCGCGTTGGCTAAAGACTGCTGCCTAGAAATATTTAGCTGCGGGGCCGCGATTGACGAGATTCTATCCAATGCCAGAAGAATAGATTTCGCGCAATTTCTAGGTGAGGGAGAAACTTTCGCCGTCAGGGTTTTAAGGGTAAGGGGATGTGCTCCGCACATTAACTGTCTAGTGTTAGAGCGTAGTATAGGCGAAAAGATATTTGAGGGCGCTGGGAAAGTCAGAGTTGACCTTAAGAAGCCGAATAAAACATTTGTAGGCATATTGACCGATAACATGTTCTTCTTTGGGTTAAGGCTAGCTGAGATAAAACATAAGGATTTATTGGAGCGTGGGCCTAGAAGAAGAGTTTTCTTCCACCCATCTGCGATGACGGCTAAAGTTGCGAGGTGTATGGTCAATTTAGCTCAGGCGAAGCCGGGACACCTGCTTCTAGACCCCTTCTGCGGAACCGGAAGCATACTGATTGAAGCTGGCTTAATCGGGTGCCGCACACTAGGCTTCGACGCTAAGAGGCGCATGGTTGAAGGAAGCCTAAAAAACCTCAGGTTTTTCGGTATAGAGTCGACCGTAGCTGTCGCGGACGCCCGTTTTCCACCGCTTCCCGCTGGAAGCGTAGACCGTATCGTGACGGATCCCCCCTATGGGACAGCCGCTTCAACGCTCGGCTTTACAACAAGAGATCTTGTGGAACGTTTTTTCTGTTCAGCTATCGATATTGTCAAGGAGGGCGGCATGATATGTATCGCTGCCCCGAAAAATATTGGGGTGCGTGAGATTGGGCATAGATGCGAATTTAAGCATCTTGAATCGCATTTTATTTATATTCATAGAAGGCTTACCCGTGAAATAGCTGTTTTCAAGTATGGCGGGGACGATTAAGCTTGGTCTTAAGGATTATTTTTCTGGGAACCGCTGCAAGCGTGCCAACCAATGACCGTTCGCTTCCCTCGATAGTAATACAGCGTGAAGGCGATATACTGATGTTCGACTGCGGTGAGGGGACGCAGAGGCAAATGATTAAGGCTAAGATCGGGTTAAACCGTAAAATGATCATCTTTATAACGCATATGCATGGAGACCACGTTTTGGGTTTACCCGGCGTGATACAGACGATGTCGCTTCTAGGCAGAGATAAACCCCTCCAAATTTACGGGCCTCCCGGAGTCCGGGATTACCTAGAGTCTATTTTTAAAACCGTTAGGTTTTGGCTAAATTTCCCCGTAGAGATCGGCGAGATAGAACGGGAAGGAACCATATATGAAAACAGAGATTATGAGGTTCAAGCAGTTTGGGCTGAACATTCAATACAGTCATTGGCATACGCCTTCATCGAGAAGCCTAGACCCGGAAGATTCCACCCTGAAAAAGCTATAGCGTTAGGTGTTCCGAAAGGGCCTTTATGGTCTACTCTTCAAAGGGGCGTGGAGGTTACTCTCCCAGATGGGAGGATAGTTAGGCCGCTGGACGTCATGGAGCCCCCTAGGCCCGGAAGAAAGATTGTTTATAGCGGCGATACAAGGCCTTCAGAGAGGATCATCGATTTAGCGAAAAACGCTGATGTTTTAATTCACGAGGCGACTTTAAGCGATGAGCTCGCCGAGAAGGCGGAGGAGGAAGGGCATTCGACGCCAAGCGAAGCTGCTCAAATAGCTTTGAGAGCCAACGTGAAACTTCTGGTTTTAACGCATATCAGCGCGAGATACGCTGATCCTAAAGTTCTATTGGAGCAGGCTAGAAGAATATTTCTGAACACATGTTTACCAAATGATTTGGAGGTTATTGAAGTACCTCTCCCAAAATGAAGTGCTTATGGAGAGCATAACGTTAGAAGCGATCTATAAGCAGTGTTTTGATCATGTCCCATTTCTCGCCGAGAATCTCTCTTAAAATCTTTTCATGCGAAAGCACCTTCCTTCTTAGCGCTCTAGGATACCGCCTTATTCTATCTCCAAAAAGATACGAGCCTGTGAGACTCGCTGCAAGCTCCTCGAAGCTTGGGATCACATTATACTTTTCGCGGTACATCCACACTTCATGCAGCGTTGGCCTTAACAAGTAGCTTCCGTCTTCCAAATAATGCATACCGCAGCAATTCTTCGCCGTATGATAACTGTAGAAACCTTCTTTACATGTCAAAAATTCCAGCCCATATTTTTCGCATAGACTTTTAGTCTTCATGTAGGCTTTTAGTCTCCACTCAATGCTTGGTCGAACAATTTTCGAGGAAACTTCAACAGATGGCGAGTAAGAGAGCCATGAGCCTAAGTTGCTGTACGCGCTCTTCTCGTAAGCTAGCTCCTCATATATTTTCATGTTTTCCACATCATCTCTCAGCGCCTCAACGATTAACTGTTTTACTCCAGCGTAACGGGGAATGCTTAACAATATCCTCAGCCTCGCAATCCGTTATTCCAGGAATAAATGGTTGTAGACGAACAATCACCGGAACATTCTTCTCCGAAAGCTTCTCAGCCATATTTAGCCTTTCAATTGGCGGCGGCGCGTTAGGCTCCAGCAAGCTGGCGATTTTAGCATTAATCGTTGAGAGCGAGATCTGCACTATAACAAGGCCCCTACTGTTCAACTCCATCAGAATACTGAAGAGATCATTCCTTAAGAGAAGAGTTGCCTTAGTGTTAATTATTAATGGCGCGCTGTGCTTTAGGCACATTGCCATAACATGTTTGCTCACCCGACGTTTCTCCTCAATGGGTTGGAATGGATCAACTAGGGTGGATAACCTGAACGGCATAGTTTTCAGGCTTCTTTTCCTAAGAGAATTCAGCATCCTTTTAAAGTCTCTAGCAACATTAGGCTCCGCCCTGCTTCCTTCAGCTGATTCAACCCTGTACCAACGCCCAAAACAATAGATGCACCTATGTCCGCAGCCTGAATACGGCTCAATTCTAAGGATGGAATAACAATACGGGCTAACGTTAATGCTCGGATTTATCACAAAGGACTCTAGACTCATTGGGAAGCTACCAACCACATTATTTTCATCAATAATTGAAAATTAATCTTATTATTAGGTTTAAGGAACCATTAAATTCTATCCTCACTTTTAGTTGTAGCAGGTGATCGAGGTGGTTAAAGTTAAGGTTAGCGTTATTGGCGCTGGCAGCGCTACTTTCTCTCTAGCGCTCATTAAAGATTTATGTCTTACACCGAACCTCGAGGGAAGCACCATTAGCCTTATGGATATAAACGAGAGGAGGCTGAACGCTGTTTACGCGTTATGTAGAAGGTACGCTGATGAGATGAAAATCAAGTTAAATATTGAGAAGACGTTGAGCCGTGAAGAATCGCTGAAGGATGCTGACTTTGTTATAAATACGGCTTTGGTTGTCGGTTACAGCGGCTATAGAGAAGGATGGAATATAGGCTTTAAGCACGGTTACAGGTTTGGCGGCAGCTACCATGTTATGCATGATGAGGGCTTCTGGATAAACTTCTACCAGTTCAAGCTGTTTGAATCAATAGTGAATGATATATTCGACCTATGTCCCGACGCATGGTACATACAGCTCGCAAACCCCGTTTTAGCTGGAACAACATACTTGGGGCGAAAGTACCCTAAACTTAAATTCGTCGGCTTATGCCACGGGTTTACCGGCGTATACCATTTAGCGGAGACCTTAGGATTCAAAAGGGAAAACATAACTTTTGAAGCGCCAGGGGTCAACCACTTCATATGGTTAACCCGCTTCTACCATAAAGGTGAGGACGCATTTCCAATCCTAGACGAATGGATTGAAAAGGAGGCGCCTAAATACTGGGAGAGGTGCCCGCCAAGTGATGATCTGGGGCCTAAAGCCGTAGACTTATATAAAAGGTTTAGAGCCTTTCCAATAGGCGACACATGTACACCCGGCGGTGGATCATGGCCTTGGTGGTATCATGTTGACGATGAAACGGAGCGCAGATGGAATGAGAACCCGCGGAAATGGTGGAGCTTTGTACTTGAGCCGCCAAAAGAGGATCCCGTCGAAAGCCTTCTCAAGGTGGCGGAGGATCCAACTGTTAAAGTTACGAGCGTCTTTCCGCCGGAAAAATCAGGTGAAATAATTGTTCCCCTAATAGAGTCTATTGCCTGCGATATCCCAAGAATATTCATAGTTAACATAATGAATGCCGGCAACTTTGTTTCAGGAGTGCCGGAAAACTTTGAGGTTGAGGTTCCAGCGCTGGTCAGTAAGAGGGGGGTTCAGGGAATTAGAACCCATGGATTGCCTAAACCGTTAATCGCGTACGTATTACGTGACAGGGTTGCGCCCATTGAGGTTGAGCTCGAAGCCTATGAGCGGGGAAGCAGAGACTTATTACTCCAGCTAATCATGATGGATCCCTGGACAAGATCCGAGGAGCAGGCGAGGAAACTTCTGGATGAAATCATGGCTTTACCGCGATGTGAAGAAATGCGTAGCCATTACACTTAGCCCCAGCATTCCATTGAAAAAGCTCTAATTAAATTAGTCTCCTTAAAGCTTGGATGCTTTCCTCAACATTATTCTTAGATTCTATGACCAACACGCCCTTATAATTCATCTTTTTAATGGCGCTTATAGCTTCAACCCAATTTATACTTCCAAACCCTACACCGAGATGCGCGTCAAAATCCCCGTTGTTATCATGAACATGAATGTGAACTATTTTACTCCTAAATCTCTCCATAAACTCGTTTATCTCCCCATTTATATTTGCGTGTCCAACATCAAACGTTATGCCCAGCTTCAGCCCATCCGCCCCCAAAGCCTCATAGAAACTCTCGAATTCCCCAACCCTCTTAAGCAGAAATGGAAATGGATCCGGAACATTCTCTATGGCTATTTTCAGTCCATGCTTCTCAGCCTCTTTAAGGAGCTCATGGGTAGACTTTAAGTTAATCTCCCAGTCTAAGTTTCGAAGCGCATCGCTTACAGCGCTCCGGATGCCTGGATGAAAAACCCAGCATTCTGGGTTTAATTGCGCTGACAACTCCATTGATTTTTTAAGCCGCTTCATCACAGCGTGCCTTATTGTAGGCGACGTTGACGCAATATTTATGTCAGCAAAGGGCGCGTGCACGGAGAGGCTAATACCTCTTTCAGAGAACGCTTTTTTAAGCATGCTTACCCTTCGACGGTTGAGCGCATGCGGCCCCTCATCAACTATCTCCACATGGTTCACGCTAATTTTGTCCAGAAGTTTTATGGCTGCTGAAAGGGGCTCTCTTAGACAGAAGAGCGTAGATAGGCCTAAATGCATATTTTCAGACTCCCACTGATATTCAACATGCTTGGCGCTCCAGCTACTTCGCTGTTTTTGGCGTTAGCCAATCTATTAGGCTATGCGGATCATCGCACTCTATTTCCACGCATATTGGGCCGAGCGGCGATTCACCATACGGCTGCGAAAACGATATGTGCCCCACGTAGGCAACCTGCTTATTAAGGTAGAAAACTATCCTTTTACCTTGAACCCCCCTTAAAAGGACCGTTCTTGCGGCATCCAGTATGCGTTCCCTCCTCAGCAGATCATAGAACCTTGTTAATGCCTCTAACCCCTCCGCTTTCCCAACGAGCCTCCCATATTCGCCTTCTCCGACAAACTCTAAGTTCATGTTTCCAAGAACCTTTTGGACCGCAACCCTAACTTTATCCGCATCCTCTGTAGGATTAACCTCCACCTCGACTTTAACCTCCACTCTGCCTACAGGCTTGCTCATCTTTAATCACCCTCCTTATTACCCGTTTAATTTCCCTTCTCAGCTGTCCCAGCGTGCCTTCATTAATAATCATGTAGTCGGCCGTCGCTATAACCTCACCTATACCGACGCTCAGCTCCCTTTGATCGCGCGCATAAAATGTTTCCCAATCTTTAGGGTCATCGCTCCTACCCCTCTTAAGAAGGCGCTTAAACCTAGTTTCAGGAGAAGCATGTATGGCTATAACCTTAAACCTAGGGAAAACACGCTTAAACTCCCTAACTTCATGTGGGCTTCGTAGCCCATCGACAATAACTACGCGTGCATCTAAAGCCTTAATCTTCGATACGCATCTTTTAGCTAAGACTTCAGGTCCCTCCTCAGCTCTGATCTGTAGCATAAGTTTACCAAGATTATCCGGTGTTGGTTCAAGATTTCTGCGGGCGGCCTCAGCTCTAATCTCATCACCCATAACGATGATTGGAAAACCGTACTCGCGGACGATTTCCCTAAAAGCGTCTTTTCCAGCGCCGGGCATGCCTGTTACCCCTATAACGATGAGAGGCTTCTTATCTGACACGCTGAATCCCACTTCCACCAAACAGCTTTATTAGGCGCTCGGATAGACCCGGTAATAATACAATTTTATATGGAAGATAAACTTATGGTTTCTTAAGTTTAATCTTAGGATACGGCAGATAGCAGAGACCTGCATATGCAAACGGGTAATTTTAGCCCAAGTAAGGAGGAGATTCGCCGGAGAATCTGGTCGATTATGGAGGAATCTAACATTGCAAGGTTTCCTAGACCAGTCTATGGTAGAATACCGAACTTTGTGGGCTCAGATATTGCCGCGCGAAGATTGTCTGAGCAAGAGGAGTTTAAGCGGGCCAAGGTCGTTAAAGTTAATCCTGATGCTCCTCAAAGCATGGTTAGATACTTAACACTTTTAAGTGGTAAAACTTTGCTTATGCCGACTCCTAGACTTAAATCCGGGTTTTTAATCCTTAATCCAGCTAAAATCCCCATAAAAGCGTATAGCGAGGCGTCATCAATTCACGGAGCATTCAAGTACGGTGAGATATGCGGAATAGATGAGATACCCAGCATAGATTTAATTGTCGCAGGCTCCGTCGCGGTCTCCAGAGATGGGGTGCGCGTTGGGAAAGGTGGAGGATACAGCGAGATAGAGTATGGGATACTGCGCGAGATCGGCGCTGTTGACGAGAAAACGCCAATATTAACAACTGTTCACGATATCCAAATAGTGGATTTCGTGCCTAGAGAAGAATTTGATCTAACGGTTGATGCGGTAATCACACCTACAAAAATCGTTAGAATAGTGAACGTGGGCGAGAGACCTAAAGGCATAATATGGGATAAACTATCGGAAGAACGTACTAGAGAGATACCGATTCTCTCTCAACTCAAGGAATTTAAGCGCCCACTTAATTCGCGGCCTTAAGGAAACTTGTGGTTGATGGGCGCAGCGAAACATTCACGGTATCCTCATACTACCGGATATTCAAATTTATAAGCTTCCCTATTCTCAGCAAGCTTGAGAATCTAATTGAGCGTAAAGATTTATTTTTGGAGCCGCATTTATAGCGTAGTGTTTGATGGGGTTTGGTTGATTTGGATCTAGTTCGCAGCTTCATTGCCTTCGATATTGAGGATGAAAGTGTTATTAGGGAGCTTAGTAAGGTTCAGTCGGCTCTTCTTGAGACTGGCGCGGACATTAAGCTCGTTGAGCCGGAGAACATTCATATAACGGTTAGGTTTCTCGGCGAGATACCACAAGCCATGATCGATAAAGTTTATAACGAGATGATTAAAGTTGTTTTCTCACCATTCGATGTTGAGATTAAGGGTTTAGGCGCTTTCCCAAACATAAGACACATAAACGTTATTTGGGCTGGTATAAGAAAAGGCTCCAACGAGTTAAGAAACATATACTATCAGCTTGAACCTAACCTCCAGAGACTTGGCTTAAGACCTGACGATAAAGGCTTCAGCCCGCATCTGACGATAGCCCGCGTTAAAACCAGCAGAAGGAAAGAGGAGCTTATAAGAATCCTTAAGGAATTTGAGAATTATGATTTCGGCATCATAAAAGCGAGGTGCCTAAGATTAAAGAAGAGCGTCTTAACGTCCAAGGGTCCAATATACTCGACGTTAAGGGAGGTTTGCAGGTAAAGTTTTACTTATAAGCGAACTGGGCTTGGGGGATAAAAGGGTTTGTCTGAGGAGATTAACCTTACATCTGAAGCGAAAATTAGGGATATATGCGAGAAGGTTCTTCAGAAAGCTGTCCCGGACCATGTTGAGCGAGAAAAGACGATGGATTTCTCTATGCGCTTAGTTAGCGCCCTGAAAAGTGAGGTGCTAAGGGATGGGTTGGAGGCTGATGTCCAGATTGAGGGTTCAGTAGCAAAGGATACTTGGCTTGCTGGCGAGAAGGATATAGACATATTCGTGCTTCTTTCGCCCAGATACGGCAGAGACGTATTTTCTAGGGTTTTGGAGTTGGCTAAAAGAGTTTCCGGCGACAATTATCTTGAGAATTACGCTGAACACCCATATATAGAAGCCTACATAGATGGCTTTACCGTAAACTTTGTTCCATGCTTTAAAGTCTCTGATGCTAGGGAAGCCAAGTCCTCTGTGGATAGAACCCCCTTTCACACGTCTTACATTAAAAGTAAATTGAATGATAGAATTAAAAATGAGATACGCTTACTGAAAGCATTTATGCATGGTATAGGCGTTTACGGAGCTGAGATTAAGGTCGGGGGCTTCAGCGGCTATTTATGCGAGCTTCTAACGATCCATTATGGTTCATTCATAAACGTTTTAAAAGTCGCCTCCAGGTGGCATGTCGGCGAGGTCATAGATATCGAAGGGTATTACAAGAGCCAAGAAGAGGTTAAAACAATGTTTCGCAATGAGCCATTAATAGTCATCGACCCAGTTGACAGAAACCGGAACGTTGCCTCAGCCGTTAGAATTGACAGACTAAGCGAGTTCATCATAGCCTCCAGGCTATTTCTTAAAGACCCGGACATAAGGTTCTTTTATCCAGAAGAACCAAAAACGTACTCGGTTGAAGAAGCGTTGCAGGCCATTAGGTTTAGGGGTTCAGCGCTCATTTTCATTAAGACCAGACCTATAAGGGCGGTGCCAGACGTGCTTTGGGGTCAGCTCTTCAGGTCTCAAAAGGCGATTATAAAGTTGCTTAAGCAGTTCAACTTCGATGTTATACGCAGCGACATATGGAGCGACGAAAAAACCGGGAGCATACTTCTCTTCGAATTACCTACGCGTTTCCTGCCAAACATTGAGAAGCACATGGGTCCTCCGGTTGAAAAGATGATTGAATGTGAAAAATTTTTGAGGAAACATCTATTTTCTAAAGACATTTTTTCGGGTCCTAGGATTGAAGATGGCAGGTTGGTCGTTGAGAAACGTAGAAGATACTCGGATGCGGTCACCCTACTAAAAGAGAATCTTAAGAACGGTGGGGGAAGCATAGGTATTGCAAGCCTTGTTTCCGAAGCATTTCTCGATTCTTTAGAGATATTTGTCAACGAGGAGATCAAGGATCTTTACTCCGCCGAGAAGAGTTTTGCATTATTTTTAACTAAGTACTTGATTGGCAGGCCGAGCTGGCTCACTTAAAATGTGCCTAGTGGTTTCTTTAAGGGATCTTAAGAGCGCTAAATATGGGCAGGTTATATGCTATCCTCGCTACGATAGTGGAGAGGTCGAAAAGAGAATTACTGACATGGAGAACCTCGGCGTAAAATCTCTCTGCTTCACGGGTGGAAAAAGCGTTACAAATCTACCGGTTTTAGGTAAGGGGTGTACGGGTATAGTTATCCTCGCGATTCTTGAAGATGACAGCAAGGCCGCCCTAAAAATCAGCAGGGTTGATTCTGAAGCGGGTAGGATCAGTCATGAGGCGAGGATGCTTCAGATCGCTAATAGCGTTGGCGTTGGACCTAGAATTTTAGGTTACACAGATAGGCTTCTCTTAATGGAGTATATTGAAGGTAAACCTATCTTGGAGTGGATCAGAGATCTATGCGGGGGAGAAGCGTCCCTAAGACTTAGAAATGTGCTGAAAGATATTCTTGAGCAATGCTGGAGACTCGATTCGGTAGGTTTAGACCACGGGGAACTTAGCCGGGCCGATAAGCATATAATAGTTGATGAAGGGGACAGGGCACATATAGTGGACTTTGAAACGGCGAGCGACAAGAGGAGACCTTCAAATGTGACGTCGGTAAGCCAGTACCTCTTTATTAGAAGCCCCGTCGCTGGGGTATTCGGCGAGAAAGCGGGACAAATAAATATGGAGACGTTTATTCAGGCCCTAAGAAGATATAAGGAGAAACGCTCTAGAGAAAACTTCGAGACGATCTTAAACGTTTTAAACTTTATGAGAGTGTGAAGATTTTAAGCTACTTTACCTTAGACCTCTCTTACCTCACATTTAATTCTCTTAAGTATCTCTTCAGCTTTAGATGGATCAACCTTTAACGTGTAGAGCATCTTGGGAGTCCGAAGCTTAAGCTTCACAACATCTTTTAACCTTTTAACTCTGCAATGATCGGCCTTTTCAGATAACTCCACAAACTTCTCCACATCAAAGATTTCAGCCGGCATGCTTTAAGGCACCTCTCTTCTTCTAAAGGTTATTCTAAATGATCTGGGTAAGCCGATAAATATTTTTTGGTTATAGTCGCTAGCCATAATTCATAAACTCATATAGGCTCAAAATACTTAAACAATCTTTAAGGTGGAAACTATGTCTGACCCAAAGAGGGCAGCTTTTGAGTGGATTAGGGAAAACGAAGAGAAAATAGCCGATATAAGCGATAAGATTTGGGAGTACGCTGAACTTGGCTTAATGGAATATAGATCCTCTAGACTTCTGTCCGACGAGCTCGAGAAGCATGGCTTTAAAGTTAATCGGGGGGTCGCTGAGATGCCGACAGCTTTTATAGCGAGCTACGGTGAAGGCAAACCGGTAATAGGAATAATAGGCGAATACGATGCTTTACCGGGCTTATCCCAAAAGAAGGTTCCTTATCGGGAACCATTAGCTCCGGGAAAACCCGGCCATGGATGCGGCCACAATATTTATGGGGCAAGCGGGGTAGCCGCAGCCATATCTATCAGATACGCTATGGAAAAGGGTAAGCTGCAGGGAACAATTAGATTTTATGGTTGCCCGGCCGAGGAGAATTTCGGTGGAAAGGTTTTCATGGTTAGAGAAGGGCTCTTTAATGATGTGGATGCCGCGATCGGGCATCATCCGGGATCCATGAATAGAGTTTCATTAGCGAGCTCCCTAGCTTTTAACTCAGTTAGATTTCATTTCCATGGTAAGGCCTCACATGCTTGCACGTCCCCTGAGCGTGGTAGAAGTGCCTTAGATGCCGTGGAGTTAATGAATATTGGTGTAAACTATCTGAGGGAACATATAATTCAGGACGCAAGGATACACTATATTATTGAGAGGGGCGGTGATCAGCCCAACGTTGTGCCAGCCTATGCTAGAAGCTGGTACTATGTGCGGGCGCCTGAGAGAGAACATCTAGATGAAATATATGAGTGGATTCTTGATATAGCGAGAGGAGCCGCCATGATGACTAGGACAAAGTTGGAGATAGAGTTTATTCAAGGCTGCTATAATCTGATACCGAACAAGACTATGGCGGAAATAATTATTCGAAACATGCGGGAGATAGGCACACCAGAGTATAATCAAGACGAATTAAGATTTGCGGAGGAGATATCAAAAACTATTTCAAGGGAGGAGAAGATAGCGCAGTTGAAGGCGTCTAAGCGGCCAAATTGGGAGAGGCTAGTAGACAAGCTAATTGACGACGAGGTTTCAGATCCGTTAGGCGAGGGAGAAATATCCCACGGAAGCACAGATCTCGCAGATGTAAGCTGGCAGACCCCTACGGTTGAGTTTAGCACATCTGCCTGGGTTTTAGGTACACCGGGGCACTCTTGGCAAGCTGTGGCTCAAAGCGGGGTTGGCTTAGGTCATAAATCGGCCATTTTCGCGGCGAAAGTTATGGCCGCCACAGTATTGGATCTGCTGACAAAGAAGGATTTGCTTGCTGAGGCAAAAGAAGAGCACAGGAGAAGAATTGGGGAAAAGAAATATAGGTCTCCCTTGCCAGCCGATTGTAAGCCGCCGATACATTTTTGGGAGGAAAAATAGAGAGTGATTTTATCTTCTATCGATTTATGAACGCTAGTTCGGCTGACACGCTTTCAAATGTTCTTAAAAGGTCTTTGCCCCTCTCAGTTATGAGAACCACTGAGCGGTCGCCCACTATTCTACGCCTAATTAATCCCCGCTTCTCGAGATCGCTAAGGATATCCGTGAGGTTCTTCCAAGATATGTTCGCTGCATACATAATCCTAGTTGGCTTATTGACGCCATGATTAATAATCTTTAAAACATCCATGTAAATCTCCATTTTGCTTCTACGCTTGACGGCATTCCAAACATGGAGGGACGCTGTTTCTATCACCCTCCATCTCTTCCTCCTTAGTAAATAGCACTATTTTCATCTTCACTACGTTTTATAGAGACTCGGAATATATAATAATTAATATATAACATTTGTTCGTTACATTAATACATGAGGGAAAACATGTCAGCTGATGAGGCGGAGCTCTTACTTCAAAACTATGGTTTAACGGGCATACAATCTCGAATATTCGTCTATCTGACAAGGGCAGGGGCAAGCAGCATCGGCATGCTTTCAAGAGCATTAAAAACTAATCGAATGAACATTTATCGAAACCTTAAAAAGATGCAGAATATGGGTTTAGTCAACGTCTTACCGGGAAGACCCACGAGGTTCTCCGCCATTCCAGTTAGAGACGCCCTTGACATACTGATCTCCATGGCGAGAGAAAAGGTTTCCGAGTTAGAGAGTAAATATCAGCAGGTTTTAGACGCATTCTCTAAGTTCTCTGAGGGGCAGGAAGAGTATACTTTGGAGACAAAAGTTAGAATTTACGGTGGCAGAAGAAGAATTTACTCCGTTATAATGGATATGCTTGAGAGCAGCGAGAAAGAAGTTTGTCTCCTAATGGCGCCAGACGATTTAATGCGCCTACTATTTTTCGGAGTTGACGAAATATTAAGAAAACTGCGCGCTAAAGCAGTTGAGGTTAAAATTCTCACAAATGTCGCAGATAAAGAAACTGCAGCAATCCTAAGAGATTACATGAAATACGCTAAAATAAAGCATTCAGACATGCGGATAAAAACGCGTTTTATTGTAGTTGACGGAAGGATTTCTTTAACGTCGCTGTCAATAGATGACTCTACAGGGCTGGATTCTGACGTCGAGTCCGGTCTATGGACTGATTCCCCCCACTATATTCAATCAATAAAAACTTTCTTCGACATAATCTGGCGTAGCTCTCCAGATCTATCCCTAGTACTCCAGTACTTGAAAAGAGGAGGACAGGTGGAGAGGATGCTATTACTCAACAGCGTTGAAGAAACACGTGAATATTTAACTAGAACCTTGACTAGCGCTAAAGACGAGGTGTTAATGTACCTTAGGCGCATAAGATGCCCTCTTTTACCAGAAAACTTTGTTGAAGCCTTGAAGGAGATAAAGAGGCGTGGAGCGAAAATAAAGATATTGACCTCTCTAGAGGAAGAGGATTTTGATTTAAGTGAGATATTTGAAGCTGCGGAGATTAGGCATATTAATGCGGCGTTTGCTGGCGTAAACTTTGTAACATCAGATAGAAGCGAAATTCTTGTATGTATACTGGCAGATAGCATGGATACGCGTGGCGGCACCGGATTAATCAATTGCTTATGGTCAAACCACGCGGGCTTCGCACGTACATTAAGCGAAATCTTCGCAAACATGTGGTCTAGAGCCGTCAGCTCGGAGGCAAGGTTCACTAAGATACGATTTCTACGGGCGATAAAAAACATGCCACATGTTTTGAAGCCCATGGCTGAGGAAAGAGGATGGCTGCTTGAAGCCCCAGCTATGGTTGCGGGCGAGTCGGGTTTAAGACAGAAATTCGACTTAGCCTTAAAGAGAAAGAGGGGTCAGGAAGATCTTATTGTAGCAGATGTTTTTGAGGGTAACGGGGAACTCGCATTGAGGATCGTGACCCTTCATGCTAAAGCTATTGATGTCAAAGCCAAACGGAAAGTTCTCATTATCCCGGAAAAATATTCGTTGAGCCACGAAGAAATGGAGATGGCTACGATTTACAGCATAGACGTGGTAAGTGGGTTAGATGCCGATGAGATAAGTAAGAAAATTGCTGAAATAATAAGCAAAATAACATGAAATTTAAATGGGAAGATGCGCATATTAAACCAGTTAAATAGCTTACTCCACATAATTACGGTTTAGAGAGGTTTTAAGAATGAGAATTGCAGACAATATATATCTTGTTGAGTGCCCCTGGTCAAGGCCCGGATATTTTGTTAGTTCTTGCGTTATAGCTAGGAAGAATATAATTATCGTTGACGCTGGGGTTGAGGAAACTCCAAAAATTGCCATATATCCATATATTGGAAACTTAGGAAGAAAATCTTCTGAAATTTCCCATCTACTGCTTACGCATGCCCATTTTGACCACTGCGGTGGAGCCGCCCCGCTGAAAGAGGAAACGAAATGTCGTCTCGGCGTTCACGAGTTTGGAGAACCGTTTCTTAGAGAGCCGAATCCCCTCATCAACCAGCTTAGTAAAAGGTTTCCAACCCTATTCTCCAAAGGAGAAGCTGCGTTTAAGCCTGCCAGCGCGGATATCTTGTTCAAGGATAATGATTTAATTGATATTGATGGGGTTCGCCTCAGAATTCTTCATACGCCGGGGCATTCAGTTTGCTCATCATGCATAATTGAGGAGGAAGAGGGCGTCTATATATGTGGTGATTCCGCTCAAGGACGTGGAGAGAATAGGCCATTACTCTTCCATAGCTCAGTAGAATACATAGAGTCGATGCATCGGCTTCTAAAGGAACCGGTGAAAACTTTAGTTATCGGCCATCCATTTCCACCCTTCGGTAAGGCTGTGCTCAGAGGGGAGGAAGCCAAGGAACACGTTCGCCAAAGTCTAAGGGCTATTGAAGACCTCAACCGCTTGGTTCTGGAGACCCTTAAAAGTCTCGCGAAGCCAGTGAGCCTAAGACATCTTTACGAAAAGATTGGCGTATCACAGCCTGTCACTGTAGGATGCGTTCTAGAGGATCTGGAAAGGGAAGGGATTGTTGAAAGGGTAGATGTAGATCTATGGGCTTTATCGGTTTAAACACGTCCAAGCGGGATCAAAGTTGAATATTGGAGCAATTTTACATGAGAAAAACCACATGAAAGTAGTTCAATATTGTCGCAAAGTCGGGATTGACGAAGTATGTTTGACTTGCTCATCTATTGAAGGCTATGATGAAAAGGGTTATGTAGACTTTGATTGCCTAAAAGCATATAAAAGTAGTCTTGAGAAGTTCGGAATTAAGCTAAGATCAATGGTTATCACTAACGGCCCTAGCCAGAACGCGCTTCTAGGTGAGCCTAGCTCAAAAGAGGAGCGGGAAAACCTTTCCTTAACAATAGAGAATCTAGGTAAAGCGGAGATAGAGGTTGCGGTTTTATATCCCTTGGTCGAGAGACCCATCAACAAGCTTAGAAGGGAAGAGCGCTGGAGGAAGATTATTAAGTTTTACGATTTTTTAGTTGATTCTGCTGAAAGATTTAAAGTTAAACTGGCAAACCACGCCTTTTATCATCCATGGAGCATGATAAGAAACGTAAAAACCTTGTGTAGACTTTTAGGAGAAGCCCCAAGCCCATATCACGGGGTCACATATTGTCCAGGGTTATATCAGATGGGAGATGACCCCTACGAAGCCATAATAACCTTCGATAAGAAAATATTCTCTGCCCACGCAAGAAACCTCAAGAAAATGTGGCCCCATCCTCGATTTGAAGAGGTCTCTTTGGAAAAAGGAGACGTAGATATAGCCAAGATTTTAAGGCTTTTAAAAAATCGTAGGATATAATGGACTCATATGCCCAGAGCATCTAGGAGAATCGTGTGGAGAAGAGGACCCGCAGGTTAAAGCCATAAAATACTTGCAGAATCTGCTAACCAAAATGAATTATTTTTAGCGGTTAAAGTTGTTTCTACGATTCGCTGCTAAAAATAGCCTTAACTATTTCCCTATATGATCTCCAACAAGACATCACCATTAGCCTGTAAAGGTGTCAACCCAAAGAGCAAATAAGGAGCCTTAAGAAAATATAATTTTAAGGAAATATAAATGAGCATCGTTCAAGTGTACCAGCGAACCCTTATCATTTAAGCGGATAAGGTTTAAAAGTCGTTCTTTTCAGACGTCTTCTTCATGCGGTTTAAAAAACGTGAAAACATCTTTAAATGCTCTATGCCGGCTTCTGTCGTCCTGTAAATTGTTTCGCCGTTAGCATCTTTGATCTCCGCAATCAAACCATCTTCTAGAAGCATGTTAAAGTACTTGCGGAAACTATGGTAATTAACGTTAGCTATATGCATTATCCGCGTTTTCTTGGCGCCATTCATGGCGGCTTCAAGCATGTCAGCAATAATATCATACTTGCTTCTATAAGCCCGCCCCATAAACATAAGATATATAATCAAGCATATTAAAATTTACGATCGCGCAGATCACCGCCCGCTCAAAAATACGTTTTCAGAGTCGATCTAATCAAGCCAACTATATTGTCCATCATCAGAGTGGGTCGAGAAAATCTTTTTTCAACATTTTCAATCTTTTCGCCTAAAATCTCAACTCTATTAACGTCTATCTCTCCCATGCCCGTTTTATATGCCTTCCACAGGAGACTGACGGAATATGGGTTAATGCCCATGATCTTACAGCATACTGCATCGACGGTTACTGGGTTAAAACCAGCAATTATAAGGTTAAGGTTGACCGGGTTGCCCCAAACTGGACCGAGCCCCTCCATGCCAATTATTCCGTCAACTATTATTAGATCCTGGCGAATAATTTTATTCAGATGGAGCAGCACGTCCAATAGATTTTTATGGAAAACTGTTTTTCTTCGATCAGAAAGTACGCCGAACATGTTCTTCATGGATATTGAGATAACAGTGTTGGCGACGTTACATGTTTTAATTTTCGGAAGATTGATGAGGAAGTCGGCGTTTAAAACGGTTTTCGGCACATGCAGTTTAAAACCGGCGACCTCATGTTCTTCACATTCATCGCGGCTCAAATTCATAAATTCAACCTTACATCGCTTCACAATATCCATAACGCCGCTTTTCTCCAATCTTTTTTCAGCTGTCCCCGAATTATTATCAGACTCTACGACAGTAATCCTACTAGTTCTTTCCTTAACGATTTTTAAAACCGCCTCTAGCAGGCGTGGATCGGTTATAATCATTCCATTTGTATTCTTCCAAAAACAGACATTAGGTTTAATAACAACTTTGGCATCTCTGGGAACATTTAGACCCCCTAGAAGCTCAATGGCGCGTCTAACAGAGGCCTCTAAATTGCCATCGAACTTAACAATAGAAACCCTTTCATTATGCCTTACGGTGACTTTCGGTCTCTCCTCAATAGCGTCAACTATCAGCTCCAGCGTTCTACTAAGGTTTAATCCATCATCTACATTAACTCTCAATTCCTCTAGTCCTTCGATCACATTAACGAAATGCGCATGCTCATTTCTATACGATGGATGATTGCCTACCAGAACATCCAAGTATTGAGTGAAGCGTCGCCCAAAATGAATAGTCTTTTTTTCACCATCTTTAACCAATGTTAACGTGAAGGGTGTTCTAAGCAAATCCATAAATATGGATCCTGAACTGCCCTTTATACTGAACTTGAAATAGGGAATGCTGGAAGACCATGCCGCTGAGAGAACCCCTTTAGCGCCGCCGTCGAACTCAACCTCGACGTCTATATCCTCAGTTATCGATTGCCCTTCAGAGTGTGGGCTAACAAACCTGATTCTCTCGACCCGCCCACATAGGTCTTGAGACAGATAGATCACATGGGGGAGCAGATCCTCAGCTACGCCGCCCTTAGCCCGCAGACGGAAGTCTGTAACCGCTTTATAGAACAGCAGATTTGATATAGCTCTACCATAAATCTCTTTTACTTCGCCTATTAAACCCTCCCTCTTAACATATTCGACAGCTCCCTCAAAGCACGGCGTGAATATGAAGTTGTGGGCCGGCATGAGAATTAAGCGCCTGCTCCAAATATTTTGCTCCAACGCATCCTTAACGAGCTTTGCTTCTTTAGTAGACATAGCTATGGGCTTCTCGCATAAAACGTGCTTGCCATGACCTATAGCGTCTATGATCATATGGGCGTGGGTCTCCGGGGGCGTCAATATCCATACAGCGTCGATATTGGCGCACTTTAGGAGCTGACGGTGATCTGTGTAGGTCTCCACATCCCTTAATCCAAATTTCCGCACAACTTTCTCAATGCGCCTCTCATTAACGTCGGCCAGAGCCTTGACTTTAACCCCCGGAAGATCACGGATAGCTGGCAGATGGTGTTTCTCTAGAGCTGCGCCGCACCCTATTACGCCGACCTTAACAACCATGGATTCTCTTCCACCGCCAGAAGACCTCAGCCTACAGTAAATCATGATGGTCACGCATAAAACTGTTGCGGGTTACCGAGGAGGACGCTGAGCTCTTGAGAGGAGGGATTGACTCTCATGAACCTACTGAAAAATAATTTTACTTTACATTAATTTTCTACATCAAAAACAAACGGTGGAGAACTTGAACCTAAAATTTGGTGGGCCGGGCCGGACTTGAACCGGCGACCTTGCAGAACCATTTCAGGTTTTCTGCGCCTCCTGGATTATGTCCGTCAGGCAGACGTCCTAACCAAGCTAGACGACCGGCCCCTTTTCAGGTAATTGCTCAATTATTTTTTGCGCATCTTGCTGTTATAAATCTTATGTTAACGTTTTAAATTGCCACTTGCTACTATAATAATATTTTTGAGGGGTGTCTCTTGGATCTGGTTGGGGTAGAACGTAAAGTTAAGGATCTAATTTGTAAGATGACTCTTGAGGAGAAGATTGCGCAGCTATGTTCTGTTTGGGCCTCTGAGATCCTAGAGGACGGCAGGTTTTCCCGCGAAAAGGCTAAGGAAGTTATTAGTAGAGGCATTGGGCAAATCACGCGTTTAGCTGGGAGCCGTGAGTCCCCCAAAGACCCCGCTAAAATAGCGGAGGCTGCCAACGATATCCAGAGGTTTTTGATTAAGGAGACTAGGCTGGGCATACCGGCGATAATACATGAGGAGTGTTTAAGCGGGTTAATGGCTCATGGTGCAACAACGTTTCCGCAGGCGATTGGATTAGCGAGCACGTGGAACCCGAATCTTGTCCAAAAGGTTACTGCCGCCATAAGAAGACAGATGAGATCTATTGGAGCCCATCAGGGGCTTGCCCCAGTTCTCGACGTGGCTAGAGACCCACGGTGGGGTAGAACCGAGGAGACTTTCGGGGAAGATCAATATTTAGTTGCCAGCATCGGCGTAGCGTATATTAAGGGGCTTCAGGGCGACGATCTGTCTTCAGGCGTTATAGCCACGCCGAAACACTTTGCCGCACATGGTTTTCCGGAAGGTGGAAGAAACTGCGCGCCTGTTCATGTTTCTCCGAGAGAATTGAGGGAAGTGTTCCTCTTTCCTTTTGAGGCGGCCGTAAGGGTGGCCGGAGCCTACTCGCTCATGAACGCCTACCACGATATTGACGGTGTGCCGTGCGCCGCGTCGAGAGAGCTTTTAACCGAGACTCTCAGGTATAAATGGGGTTTTAGGGGATACGTGGTCTCAGATTATGGCGCCATAGAGATGCTTAAAACGTTTCATCATGTCGCCGCGGACGAGAAAGAGGCTGCTGTACAGGCGCTTGAGGCCGGCATAGACATAGAGCTGCCAAGAACAAAGTGTTATGGTGAACCATTACTCAACGCCGTCAAAGAAGGCATTATTTCAGAGGCCCTGATAGATGAGGCTGTTTTCCGGGTTTTAAGAGCTAAGTTCCTTCTAGGGCTATTCGACAACCCTTATGTTGGCGTCGGGGAGACTTCGAAAGCCTTTGATACGCCTGAGGACAGGGCTTTAGCGTTGGAGGCTGCCAGAGAATCTATAATTCTGCTTAAAAATGATGGTGTTCTTCCCTTAAGAAAGGATTTGAGGGCTATAGCTGTTGTAGGCCCCAACGCTGATACGACAAGGGGGCTTTTGGGCGACTACAGCTATACGCTGCATTTAGGTTGTGAGGAAGATGCGGTTAAAATAGTTAGCATCCTAGAGGCAATTAAAAATAAGGTTTCGCCGCAGACCTCAGTGTACTTTGCTAGAGGCTGCGACATATACGATCCCTCAAAAGAAGGGTTTAAAGAAGCCCTAGACGTTGCTTCAAAATCAGACGTTATAGTGGCGGTTATGGGGGAGAGATCAGGAATATTCCGGCTCCCAGCCGTAACCGGTGAAGGCAGGGATCAAGCAAGCCTTTCATTGCCAGGCGTTCAGGAGGATCTCCTCGAGGAGCTGGGAAAACTCGGTAAACCATTAATACTGGTTCTAGTGAACGGTAGGCCATTATCCATAAGGCGAGCCGCCGAAACCGCGTCAGCTGTAATTGAAGCTTGGTTCCCGGGAGAGGAGGGTGGAACGGCTATAGCTGATGCCCTTTTCGGAGACTATAATCCCGGCGGAAAACTACCCATAAGCATTCCACAGGACACTGGCCAGATACCAGTTTACTACGGTAGGAAGGCTTCATCCTTCAGAGACTATGTTTTCATGAGCGCAAAGCCGCTCTTCCCATTTGGGCATGGATTAAGCTACACTAAGTTTGAGTATTCATCTCTAAGAATAGAGCCGGAGGAGGTTGGGCCAGCGGGTAAGATTTCAATTGCTTTTGAAGTCAAGAACGTTGGCGATCGGGTAGGAGACGAGGTCGTACAATTATATATTCATGATGAAGTCGCCTCGGTGGCTAGACCCATAAAAGAGTTAAAGGGCTTTAAGAGGCTAACGCTTAACCCTGGAGAAAAGCGAGAAGTCGTGTTTACGCTTTTCACGGATCAATTGGCCTTCTATGACCGCTATATGAGGCTTATAGTTGAGCCTGGAGCCTACAATGTTATGATTGGAAGCTCCTCTGAGGATATAAGGTTAACTGGCAAGTTCAGGGTTGTCGGGGAGACGAGAATTCTATCGTCCATAAACAGAATCTTCAGCGAAGTTGTTGTCCGATAAAAATCTTTTAACCCTAAATTAACGTGTAATCTCTTTTTTTAACAATGAAGAGCCCCGGCGTAAACTGCATTGTTGAATACAGCTGCTTCTGCCGAATCCCGAGCGCTATCTCTATGAACTCCGGTATCACTTTGTAGATTAGTTCGGCGGATGGTTGGCCCCAATATATGCCGGGACAGAAGGGATCTACGTAGACATAGAAGTTCTGCCCATAGTATTGGAACAAGGCTTCTTTAGGATTGCCATACTTTGGTTTATTAAGGATTTTAAAGGGCCAGAGCTTACATGCTAATGGCTTATTATTCTGTAGTCCACACAGCCATTTTCCGCTTGGAGTCATATAGAGAAAAACACATGAGCCGTCGGGTTTTTTCCCCATGTAGAATTTGTTTAGGCCAGCTTTTGTAACGCCCACACCGTACTTCTTCGTTATATTGAGCCATTCATTAAAGGTTAAAACTACCTCAAACTCTTTGCAGCATATTCCACAGCCGTTGCAGCGCCACAAAGATACTTGGCTCCAAGGTACGAAAACCATACACTGTTCCCTATCTTCCCAATATCTGGAAAAACTGAGAATTAATCTGCTTAATAAATTTTCACTTTTCCTTGCTTAAGAAAATTCTCAAGTCTTAAGCCGCAGAAGCATGGGATACGTATGGCGGAGCGTAAATATAAAATATGTATGAGAAGAAAATTTTTGTGGAGGGCATCGTTATATGAAGGTTAGCTGCGCGTGGCTTTACGCTATAACCAAGTATGGTTATCCACCGTCTTTTGAGAAGTCTTTAAAGGCTATTGAAGAAATGGCTAGTTTAGGATTTAGATTCATTGAAGTGGAGATAGTAGGCGAAAAGCAGCTCCTAGAATATAGGGAACGCTATGGAGAAACCAAGAAGCTTTGTAGGGATCTGGGCGTTGAGATAATAAATTTGTGCGCGATCCTCCCCGACATAGTTAGCTTAAACAGTAGTTTTAGGTCTAGGGCTTTAGAGAATTTTAAGGAGAGCTGCGAGATCTGCCGCCGTTTAGACTGCGAGATGATACAGCTGGATTCTTTCACTCCCCCACTAAAGTTTATTGGCGACCTGCCATACAAGGAGGCTATAAGCTTTGGGCGCCAATTTAAAGTTAAAGTAGATCCGGAGTTTAACTGGAAGGTTTTTTGGTCTAATCTGGTTGAAACATTCAAAGTGTGCAGCGGTATTTCAGAGGAGAAGGGCTTGAAACTGTGTTTGGAGCCTAGAGTGGGTGAAAACATATCTAACACCGATGCTATGTTGAGGTTGCTTGACGCCGTTGGCTCAGAGAATTTTGGCGCTGTGCTCGATGTCGGGCACCTTCATGCTCAAAAAGAGATACTTCCATTATCAGTTGAGAAGCTCGGCTCAAAAATATTTTACGTGCACGCCTCAGATAATGATGGCAGAGACAACTATCATTTGCCGCCCGGAAGAGGCACCGTTGACTGGGATGCTTTAGTTATAGCTCTTAACAAGCATGGTTATAGAGGTTACATTGCAATTGATATAGGGGGAGCCGGCTATACTGGAGACGTAGACTCAGACATGATTGAATCGAAAAACTTTCTAGAGAAACTCCTAAGTAAATATGGTTTACTGGGCTAAGTATGTCAGCTTTGACATTATGTAACGGCAAAGTTTTAACTCGTGGCGGGCTGAAGAATCTTAACGTAACCATTGAGGGCGGCAAGATAACGGATTTAGGTGAAGGACTAAAGATCGGCGAGAAGATAGATTGCTCAGGGCTCTTCATACTTCCAGGGTTTAGAGACCAGCATGTTCATGATTTACCAAGTTTGCTCAGCGAGCCAGGCGTAAATAGGTTTGGGAGAATCGCATCCTCGCTGATTAAGCATGGAGTCACATCAGCTAAACTTGCCACTATAGCTATGCCGCCAGATAAGCTACTGAAGTATGCTGAGGCAGCTAAGCAATACATGTGCTCCGGAAAGAATGGGTTGGAGGGAACTAGGATAGATGGACTGCATGTTGAAGGCACCTTTATAAGGAGGAAGTGCGCTGGAGCCCAGCCGAGGGAATATATACTGGAGCCATGGATGCCTGAGGCGAAAAATCTTTTAGACAAGCTTGAGGAGACCCACGCGGTTAAAATGGTTAATATAGCGGCTGATTTCGGTCCGGACCTGATAGGTTACGCGAGTTCAAAGGGGTTTATTGTGGGATGCGGGCATTCTAAAGCCTCAGCTAGACAATTGAAGGATGCCTGTAAAGCGGGACTTAGATACATTGTGCATATAACTAATGGTTTTATGGGGCAGTCCTTCAAGCCGTTTGATGGGGGCGGAACTTATGAGGGAGCGTTAACTCTACCGTTATCAATAGAAATAATATTGGATGGATATCATGTTGACATGAGATATGTTTCAGACATGATCGAGAGGCGAATCCAAAAGGGGCGAGAGCATGAGATTATAGCGGTAACCGACGCCGTCTTCGCAGTAGATGAAGAAATCCCCGGCGGAGAGTTCCAAGCGTTCTCCGTTGTAGGGTGCAAAAGTAAATACGGAGATGTTTTATTCGTTAAGCGATTCATGGATGAGGATGGCGAATGGAGAGAGCCTGCGCCTAACACTCTTTTCGGAAGCCTCTTAACAATGGATAAAGCTTTCGAGAATTTGTTAAACATGTTCAGCGTTGATCATGAAGGATTTATGATAGATGTCAAAGCGAGAGATTTTAATGAGGCCATAAGACTATCGTCGATTATAACGTCTTTTAATCAAGCAAGTCTAGAGGGCTTAACTAATATGGGGCTTATAGAGAAGGGGCACATAGCCGATATGGTGGTCTTAAATATAGAAGGCGCCCCCGGAAGATATCGCGTTAAAGTTGTTAAGTCTATTGTGAATGGAGTTCTATACGAGTTCACCTAGCTTTCTCAGCAAACTGTTGCCGCTTAAAGTAATGAGCAATTCTGGTTATCCCAAAAATTAATGATTGTTTCTCTAGAAATAGATGCGCTAGAATAGGGCGATTTGTATACGCTTATCTCTTGTAGAGGTACAATGTGTGCGTTGGGAAGCCTAAAAACGAGTTTTCGCAGAAGCGTTCTACCTTGACTGGTTTCCAGCCTATTATCTCGTAGTCGTGGGAAACCACCCTCGCGCCTTTCTTGAGCTCAGCCTCTAGCTTCGGTCTAACTTTTTCGTTTGCGCTTGTTGTAAGGTACAGGTAGACGACGTCAGCCATACTTATGTTCACATTAAAGATGTCGTCATGTATTATTTTAACTCTGTCCTGTAACCCCATCTCGATCACTTTTCTCATAGCCTGCTTGGCCAAGTCTTCTCTTAACTCTACGCCTATGGCGTACGCGCCGAACTCCTTAGCAGCCATTATTACCGGTCTGCCGTCACCAGCCCCTAAATCAACAAATATTTCTCCCGGCTTCAGCTCAGCCATCTGTAGAAGCCTGCGTATAACTGGTTCAGGAGAGGCAACGAAGGGCGATATGAACAAGTCAATTCACCTCTCATCACATTTTCTAGCTAATTGTTAAAAGCATTATTTTTACCTTACGCTCACCCTCAACTAGAACCTTCTCTTCAAAGCTTCCCGCTCAGCCTCAATTATCAGCTCAAACAGCTTATCGGTGATAGCGTTCTCCTTCATTAGTATCTTTTTAACATCGTTTAATCCAAGCCTCTTCCCCGAAAGCGCTATGACAGCGGCTTTACCATACTTTGAAGTAAGCTTAGCGGTTTCAAGAGCTTCTTCCCTAAGATACTCTTCGCTCTTAGTTAATTTTTCTCCCTTCTTCTCCACTAGCGGGTATGCTTCCTCTTCCTCAATCTCAAGAACCCCTATTTTCGATGACCCGCACTTCGGGCAAGACACTTTATCCGGCAGATCCCTAAGGGTTATCATCTCTAGGTAATCCCAGCATTCGGTGCAGATGAACGTTCTCGCCTCGCTTAGAATTCTGGCTTTAGCCGACTCTATTAGAATCCTCCGCATCTTTTCCGGGGGTATAAGATCCGTCTTCATGCTGACACGTTCTATCCCTACGCGAGCTATCGGAGTCGCCTCGCCACCAGTCTCAACCATAACAACCTTCATTTCACCACGCCTCATCAAGCCTAAAACATTTAGGAGATTTCTTAAGTCCAAGTCCTTCGTGAAGACTTCTTTTAAGGCTTCTTCGTAGATTACCGTGTCCTCGAAGCTTTTTACCAGGTTTCTTAAGCTCACGCTCTCGAAGTCAACCCACTTTTGCATGGCGCCAAAACGCCTAGCCACATGTATTAGGCGCCTCTTAAATATGCCGGTTTTAGTGACGGCTTTAGTCAGCATATCTTTAACCTGATCCTCGCCGGCGTCTTTGAGATCCGTAAGGATGTCTATAACCGTTTTCGCTTTAACCTCACCCATGGTTTGAATAAACACTCTATATGGATCGTGCTGAACAATTATTGAGTACCCGGTCAGCTCAGATATTATGTGGCCTAAAATCTGGGCTAAGGCCCTATTAGTCAACGATCCGAAATTACATTGAAGTATAACAAAGTCCTCCCATTCTTCAACGGTTACGCGTTTATCCGTTGGAGCCGGATAACCCATCTTTACATGCTCAACGGTCTCAGCTATAGCGTCCAGTATTGTTTTCTCATCAGCCGGATACTTTTTAGACAGCTCCCTAGCCACTTCCTCAGGGCTTAAGCCGGCTTTCAGCTTCTCCTCTACGAAGGCTCTTATTGCGCCAACTTCCTGGGCGACTTCAAAGGGTACGGGTATCTCCTCCCCAACCCAGCTTGGAATAGCGCCGGTCGGATCGTCAACCGATTTAACATATATTTTGTCGGCATCTAGATTCACTATCTTCCATGGGCTGCCACGTATTATGAACTTGACCCCCGGCTTACCGTATTCGGCCACAAACGCCTCGTCTAGGAGACCTACAGCCGTATCACTTTCTTTATCAATTACGAGATAGTGTTTCTCGTCGGGTATCATCGACAGGTTCTCGAAGAAGTATTCGAAGAGGGCTTTTGACCTGCGGGGCTTGAGAACTACTCCGTCCTCAAAGGATACCCAGGCAAGCCTTGGGAAACGGTTATGCATGTATTCTAGGACGCGCCTTATATCATCCATGGTTAGATTCCTATATGGGTAAGCCTTACTGTAAACCTCATGTATTTCGTTAAACTCTAGGCGCTTCCTCTTCATTAAAAAGGCGACTATTTGATGGGTTAAAACGTCAAAGGGCTTTTCCGGAACATCCACTGGCTCAAGCTCCTCCATGTAGGCTTTTCTGCCAATGACCATAGCCTCCAGCGTATCATCAGAATCCATCGTTACGATCACCCCATTAGCCACGCGCCCGATCCTATGCCCGCTTCTGCCGACACGTTGTATTAGGCGAGTAACCTGCCTTGGACTCATGTACTGGATAACTAAATTTATTCTGCCAACGTCTATGCCCAACTCTAGGCTGCTTGTGCAAACCAGCCCGCGCAATTCACCCTCCTTTAAACCCCTTTCAGCGGCAATCCTAGAGGGCTTAGCTAAAGAACCATGATGAATAGATACTGGAAAGTTTACGTCCCATATTTTAAATCTGCTGGCCAGAATCTCCGAAATAGTCCGCGTGTTTGTGAACAGGAGAATCGAGTCATGTTTCTCAATTAGCTGGCGCATCACTCGAAGCCTAGCCGCAACCTCAGGATGCGTAAACAGCATTGACGCTAGCTCATAGTCTTGGGGTTCAGGTTTAGGATAAAGTATCTGTAGTCTCATCAATCTGGCGACGGGAACCCTCACAATCTCGATAGGGCGATCGTTTCCAACAAGGAACTGGGCAACCCTTTCAGGTGTACCTATGGTAGCCGAGAGACCAATTATCTGAAAGTCTTTGCCAGCTATAACTCTGAGCCTCTCTAAAGCCAGCGCAAGTTGACTCCCACGTTTACTGTCAGCCAGCTCATGAACCTCGTCGACGACAACCCATTTTATGGACTGGAGGTGGCGGCGCATAATCCAGCCGGATAGTATGGATTGAAGGGTTTCAGGAGTCGTTATCAATATGTCCGGCGGGCTCCTCGCCTGTTTTGAACGCTCATTCGCATCGGTGTCGCCGTGCCTAACAGCCAGCCTAATGTCTAGATTATTACACCACCATTCCAGACGCTCAAGCATATCGCGGTTCAGCGCCCTAAGCGGCGTAACATATAAAACTTTTATTCCGGGCTCTCTCTCGGGAAGCTGAATGAGCATGTGGAGTATTGGAAGCATTGCGGCTTCAGTCTTCCCGCTTGCGGTCGGCGATATTAAGAGAACGTTTTTCCCCTCAAGGATCTTTGGTATGACCTTTGCCTGCGGCTCCGTTGGAAATTTAAAGCCCTTCTCTTCAATAAGCTTGCGTATGGGGCGGGCTAGCAGGTTAAATACGTTTCCCTCTGTTTCCTGGGCGCTCTGTGCTTCAACCGCTAGATCCACCGCTGATTACACCATCTATATGGCTTTAAAATAAATCTAAAAATGGAAGTAAAAGCGTTTTGCTTGGACCTCTAAGATCATATTGATCAACATGTTAGCTTTTAAGCGATGGGCGAAAGAAGCATGTAGAACGCGAAGCCTATAAGGAAAACCGCGCTTATGAAAAGTAATAGCCTAATAATCTTTCGGCTTAACATGTTTTTGCCCTTATACACAGAGTAGCCTATGAAACTAAACCAAGAGAGATCGGCTGCCGCATGTCCAATTAGGAAAGAGAAAAAGCCCAGGAGCCCCGCCACAGAAATGGAGCCCAATATTGTGGGGACACCTATTTCCAGCCACCATAAGAAGAAGTAGGGATTCGAGCAGCTCGCTAAGAAACCGGAGAACACGAGGCTGAGGAGAGACATCTTTGCCGCGTCAACATCGGCGGACACTCTCTCACTGATCTCCACATCCTTTATATTAGAGGCGCTCTTTATCAACCGTAGGCCCATAAGCGCTAATATAACGCCGCCAACATATTTCACCACAAACTTAGTGCTCATGGAGTCTAGGAGGGGGCCTAGACCTAGGAAAATAGCGAAAACAATTATATATTCAATAATAAAGTGTCCCAAAACAATTAGGGGCCCAGCCGCCCTACTGCCTCTAAGCGATTCCGAGACTACTAGGGCGAAAACCGGGCCCGGAACAATTGCCCCCGATAAGGCTGCTAGGAAAGACGCTAAGGCAATTCCTATTAAGCCAAGCATCCGTAGACCCTTCAGGATCTAAATTCTTCAATATACTGAGACCTTCAGCACACCTTTAATCTTCAAAAACTCCGGTATAAGCTCTCCGGGAACCTTTGTTTCAGTTATAAGGGTTAGCTTCGGCTCCGGCGTAAGCTCCGGGTCATCAACCACCGCCTGCCTTATACTTATGTTTTTCTGAGCTATTAGAGAGGCTGCCGCAGCCAATATGCCCGGCATCCTAGCATCTACTGGAGTTATTTCGACAACGCCAAAATTCAGATATTTCGCCACGTCGCGCAACGAGGACCCCGCCGGGCTTATTCCGCTAAAAATTGTTTTTAATTCAGGGTTACTCTCAATCATTTTTATCGTTTGAATAACCGTTCTTCTATCGACACCGGCAACGCGGCTTATTCTGACAACTGGAATGATGATGTCACCGCAATAAATTTTCCCATTTCTAATGCTTAAACCATTCTTAATCAGTATCTTAGCCACATTAAGTCTTTCAGGATAACCTTCCAAGTACTTTACTATTTTATCCCACATTACAACCACAGAACCCCGGCTAATTCACGAATATTATTGTTGAAATACCCTATTAATATCTTTCCTTGCAAAACGCATAGATGCCCGGGCATTTTGGCCCTCAAACGCCCTGCCGCCTAGTGATGATCAACCCTCGGGTGGATTAACCTGTACTTAAATTCATCCACGAATTTTACTAGGTTTCTTACCACGGCGTCCACTATTTTTTCACCCTTTTCAGCAGTTGCGAGCGTCGGATCACCAATTATCCCGGTTCTAGAGAATGTGCTGAAGTTCTCACCTAAATATACTGGGCTAGGCTTCAAGAGGTCAAGCCAAACAAAACTAGATTTCTGGAAACCTATGTCTTTAACAGCCTTCTCCATCCTAACGTATTCAGGTTTTAGGCTGAGCATCACAGAGGTTTCCAGCTCGCATGAATGAGCCATACCGCCGGGGAAATCGGATTCTCTAAGACTGCCTATCTCCTTCTCCGCTAGGTTCCACCATGAGATTAACGCGCAGAGAGAATTGCTCTCTTCAGATATTCTGCGGGCAACCATTTGAAGAGGCGCCACATTCCCACCATGCCCATTAAGAATTATCATTTTCCTAAAACCGTGGGCGACAAGGCTTCTGCAAACATCATATACATAACCCATAAAATTCTCTGTTTCTACAGAGATTGTTCCGGGGAAATCCATGTGGTGGGCGCTATAGCCGTAATATATGGGGGGCATAACGAGCAGGTCGCTGCTAGCCTCCGCAGCCTTAACGCATATGGAGAAGACTATGAAGGCGTCTGTGGTTAAGGGTAGGTGGGGGCCATGCTGCTCAATACTGCCAACTGGCAGTATCGGAATCTTCCCTTCTTTAACAGCATCCTTTATTTCGGGCCAAGATAGCTCATGGTAAAAGATCTTTTTGGTAACCATGAGCAATACTCTCCTTGACTGGATGGAAAATATCTGAAATTTTTAAAGTAAAGCTTTTAGAATGGAATCCATTTTGCTTCAGCCTTAAACATTTCGTGAACCATCATTTCAATCTCCCTTGGCGTTAAGATGGCCGATGTTAATGGATCAAACATTACGGCTTGCAGGGCTGCATCTCTATCCCTCTCTAAAGCCGCTTTAACGGCTAACTCCTGAACATTAATGTTTGTTCTATTGAGCGCCGCGCATTGAGGCGGCAAATCGCCCACATGGCATGGATGTATACCCCCCTCATCAACGAAGCATGGAACCTCAACGCAGCATCCGTAGGGTAGATTTGTTATCAACCATTTGTTTTCAACATTACCGTTTATCCTGCATGGTTTACCGGTCTCCATAGAATATATTATATCCACGCCATATTCATGTGACCTGCTCAGCTCGATGGGAATTTCGCCGCTTATCTGCCTCTTTATACGCTCGAAATGGGGCTTCCACGCCTCCTTACATATTTCAAGATAAAACCATCTCGGCTCACAGTATTTCTTCCGCTTCTCCTCAGTTGTCCTGAAATACGGGACATATTCGCTTAAATGGTGACTTGACTCGGTTATAAAGTAGCCCAGATACTTCATCATCTCAAACCTAACTTTATCCTGCTCGTAAATCTCCTTCTTCTTCATAGCCTCCCATAGGAGCGGGTAGGCATCCCTGCCCTTATACTTAAACTCTAGGAAAAAGGCCTGATGATTTATCCCAGCAACCCAGTAGTAAACGTCCTCATAGGGGACATTAATGTATTTTGCCAGCTGCATGGCTGTTCCCTGAACGCTGTGGCAGAGACCAACATTCCTTATTTTCGTCGCCTTATTCATAGCCCAGCAGTTGATCGCCATTGGATTAGCGTAATTAATCAGCAGCGCATCTGGGCAGAGCTCCTCCATATCGTAGCATATGTCCAGCAGAACCGGTATAGTTCTAAGGCCGCGGAAAACGCCGCCTGGACCAATAGTGTCCCCAACCTCTTGATTCACGCCATACTTTAACGGAATATCTATGTCGATTTCAAACGCTTCTAGTCCGCCAACCTGAATCATAACTATCACGTAGTCGGCGTCTCTTAAAGCCTCTCTGCGGTTAAGCGTGGATTCTATCTTCATCTCAGGCGCATATTTTGAGGCTAGCACTTGTGCAAACTCGCTTATTATTTTGAGGCGCTCAGCATCAATATCCATTAGAGATATCGTAGAGCCTCTGAGCTCTGGATGATAAGCGATGTCTGTGAGCAGGCGGCTGGCGAAAACAACGCTCCCGGCGCCGATAAAAACTATTTTAGCCATAAATAAACCACCCCAAAATTACGTTCGCCTTCCCATATATACATTTAACTCAACTCTTACCGTTAAAAAGATTGAACAAAGCTTTTAAATATCCGTGTATCTTCTTTTTAAAGAGCTTATCGGAGGATCGCGCTTGCCTAAAAAGGAGAAGGGTCGCTCACATTCAACTAGACCAGTTGGTAAGAGACCTCCAAGCTGGTGTAAATATACGCCGGATGAAATAGTGGCTCTAGTCGTTAAGCTCGCTAGGGAAGGGAACCCGCCTAGCAAGATAGGCGTTATACTGCGCGATCAATATGGTATCCCGCTTGTTAAAGCCATAGTTGGTAAAAGCATAGTTGAGATATTGAAGGAGAATGGCTTAGCCCCGAAGATACCTGAGGACTTGGATAATCTCCTGAGGAAAGCTGCGCGTATATCTGCGCATCTGCAGAAGTATAGGAAGGATACTCATAACAGGAGAGCTCTACAAATTGTTGAGTCTAAAATCCACCGCCTTTCAGAGTATTATAAAGAGAAAGGCGTTTTGCCACCAAACTGGGAATATAAAACCGTAATAGCCTCCATTAGATAACTGTGGTTTTTCATGATTAATGAGAGACGCTTAAGCGATTTTGTTGATTCCTCTAAAAAGGTAGCTGAGGAAATAGCTGGAGAAGCCAGTAAGGGCAAAAAAATTTTCGTAATCTCTCATATGGATGCTGACGGGATCTCGGCCGCCGGAATAATGGGTAAAGCCCTATTTAGGGCTGGCGCAAACTTTTGCATTCGAATAGAGAGGTGGATGGATGAAAATGTTTTGAAGGAGGCTTCCCAGCTCAGCGAAGAAGATAACCTACTAGTTTTCATCGACATGGGAAGCGGATACCTAGATATTCTAGGTGCAAAGCTGAACGGGAGACGCATAGTCATACTCGATCATCATCAGCCCATTGGAAAAGATAGAGAGAATTTTTCACATGTGAACCCTCATCTCTTTGGCATAGACGGATCTAGAGAGATAAGTTCCTCTGGGATCTCATATCTCGTAGCTAAGTTTTTAGATAGGAGAAACATTGACCTTGCGCATTTAGCTGTCGTTGGGGCCCTAGGGGATTTACAGGATAAATATGATGATAGGAGACTTGGCGGGGTTAACGACTTAATAGTTAAGGACGCTGTTGAAGCAGGGCTTCTAAACGTTGAAACCGACATACTATTTTTCGGCAGAGAGACTCGACCAATATACAAGGCGTTGGCCTACACAACCAGCCCCTATATACCCGGAATAAGTGGTGAGGAAGATAAGAGCCTAGCCTTCTTAAGCGGATTAAACATTGAATTAAAGAAGAACGATAGGTGGCGGGCATTAAGAGATCTATCTCAGGAGGAGAAACGCAGACTGTTTTCAGCCCTACATGACTATCTAATTTCCAGGGGGTTCCGAAGCGAAGATATTATGAATTCGCTTATTGGAGCAGTTTACATCCTTGTGAGGGAGGAACCTTGGACGCCGCTGAGGGATGCGCGAGAATACGCTCTACTATTAAATGCCACCGGGAGAATGAATGTTTCGGGTTTAGGCGTAGCCATATGCATGGGCGATAGAGGCAGGGCATATGAAGAAGCCCTTAAAGTGCTGGAAGAGTATAGGCAGACGATAACTAGATATCTCATATGGCTTAACAGTAATCCGGATCGCGTTGAAGAGTGGGAGAACATATATGTTCTGCACGGAGAGAAGGATATTGATGAGCGGGCGATAAGCAGCATATCAACGATAATTTCAATGAACTTACCTAAACCAGATAAGCCTCTAGTGGCCTACTCCTACATCCCGAGGGAAAAGGTGATTAAAGTGTCCGCACGCGCAACAGAGACCCTTGCAAAAGCCGGATTAAACATTGGGGAGATAATACGCGCTGCCGCAGAGAAATGCTCTGGGATAGGGGGTGGACACGATGTTGCCGCCGGGGCTCAGATACCCTACGAGCAGAGGATGCAATTCTTAAAATATGTTGATTCGCTCGTTAAGGAAAGCGTAATGAGGCTGAAACGCCGTGAAAGCTGAAGTTAAGATAACGCTTACCTATATGGGAAAGGAGGAAGCTAAATCTATTTGCGATGGTGTTTCGCCAGACAACTTGAGGAGACCTAGAGGGCTATTTATAGAGTCGTGGGTTTCAGGTGAAAGTGTCATCACGCACATAAAATATGATGGCGAGAGTTTTGCAACGCTGCTATCAACGATAGACGATTTATTGAGCTGTGTAGCTACAGCTGAAAGAGCTATTTTGGCGGTGAAGAGAAACATTTAATTATTTTTGTTTCCATTCAAATATACAAAAGGTTTTTTAGTCTCATTTATCTATTCCTCAAAAAGGAAAATTAGAAATTATTACTGGAGGAGTGTGACAAAAAGGATGTCGGTCTTCGCCGTCCCCGGAGCATATGACAGAGCCATCACAGTTTTCTCTCCAGACGGTCGTCTCTTTCAAGTGGAGTATGCGTTGGAAACAGTCTATAGGGGGTCAACCATTGTCGGCATACTATGCCCTGAAGGGGTTGTCATAGGGGCAGAGGAGAAAATAGAGTCTAGGCTACAAAACCCAAAGTTCAGCCAGAAGATCTATGAGGTTGACGAGCATATCGGTGCAGCTGTTGTGGGTTTAAGCTCTGATGCGCGCGTATTAGTGGATGAGGCGAGAGTTTTCGCTCAAACCAGTAGGCTAATGTATGATGAGGCTGTGGACGTGGAGATGGTTGCCAAGAGGATTGGCGACATAAAGCAAATGTACACGCAGCATGGGGGCGTTAGGCCATTCGGCGTCTCAATAATTTTCGCGGGCGTGGATAAGGGCGGATGCCAGCTATTTACGACCGACCCAAGCGGAACCTATAGGGCCTACAAGGCTGTTGCGATAGGGATTGGACGTGAAACCGCTGAGAACATCCTTAAAGAGGAGTACCGTGACGATCTGACGCTTGAAGAATCTATTAAATTATGTGTTAAATGCTTGTTAAAGTCCATGCAGGCGCGCGGCGAACAACCTAGAATTAAGGTGGCTGTGGTTCCAACCCACACAAAGCGTTTTAGGATACTGACTGATGAGGAAATTGAGAAGTATATAAAGGAGATACAAGCTTAAAGGATAGCTGAAGGCGATGAGCAGAAATTATACTATCGCTCGCATAAGCATAGGTGGGGAAAACTTCGAGATCCTAGTTAAGCCTGATCCAGCTTTTGCCTTCCGCAGCGGGAAATCGGTTTCATTATCAGATATTCTTGTAACTGACGTCATATTTACCGACGCAAATAAGGGTTTAAGGGCCCCTGAAAAAAAGCTTAAGGAAGCATTTGGAACAACCGACCCCATAGAGATAGCTAAAATTATACTTAAAAAGGGAGCCTTACAGCTAACCACTCAACAAAGAAGACAGATGATCGAAGAAAAGCGAAGACAAATAATCGATTTTATATCGCGTAACGCTATTGATCCGAGAACTAAGCTACCGCATCCTCCAACACGCATAGAGCAGGCTCTAGAGCAGGTTCATTTCTCGGTAGACCCCTTTAAAAGCGTAGAGGAGCAGGTTAATGAAGCCATTAAAGCCCTGCGAACAATTCTGCCGCTGAGCATTGAGAAAATATCCGTCGCGGTTAAAATACCCGCTGAGTATACTGGTAAATCTTATGGTGCACTCAAATCATTCGGCACAATAAAAAATGAAAATTGGTTAAGCGACGGGTCGCTTCTAGTCGTCTTAGAAATACCTATGGGGCTTCACGGTCCCTTACTGGAGAAAATGGGCGAATTAACGCGTGGAAATGCTGAGGTCAAAATCTTAAAGTAATATTTAATTGGTTTGCATGGGGGTGGTTGGTTAAGGCATGTTTTATTTTGAGAATAGGCAGATTGTGACGCCCGGAGAGCTTTTAGCTGAAGGCGACTATATAGCTGGAAATAACACGTATAAGGAAGGGTTTAAGATTTATGCAAGTAGGCTTGGCCTTGTTGAGTATGAGGGAAGAACAGTTCAGGTTATCGCTTTAAACACCATTTATATTCCTTCTCCGGGCGATCAGGTTATTGGTAAAATAGAGGATATCAGCGTTAATGGCTGGACCGTTGACATAAATTCCCCATATAAGGGCATTTTAAGGGCCAATGACGCCTTCAGTAAGCCATTTAAGCAGCAGAGGGATAATTTGGCAAGCCTACTTGATGTTGGAGACCTGATACTTGCAAAGGTTATAGCGTTTGATAGAACTACTGATCCGACCCTCACTATACGTGAGCCTGGGCTCGGAAAAATAACTCAGGGGCAAATAGTTAAAGTGTCCCCGGCTAAGGTTCCAAGGATAATTGGGCGTAAAGCCTCTATGATAAATATGCTTAAGAGGGAGACCGAGTGTAAGATAACAGTTGGGCGTAACGGTATAATACTTGTTTCTGGGCCAAGCCCTGAAAATGAGAGGCTAGCTATATTGGCGATCGAGAAAATAGCGCAGGAGGCGCATACATCCGGGTTAACTGATAGGATAGCCGAAATGATTAGGAGAGAGAAAGGTGTAAAAACATGAGTGGAAAAATTAGGCTCATTGATGAAAATGGTTTAAGAGTTGATGGGAGAAAACCAAACGAGTTAAGGCCAATAAAGATGGAGGTAGGCGTGCTAAGTAATGCCGACGGGTCAGCGTACATTGAGCAGGGCAAAAGCAAAATCCTCGCAGCGGTTTATGGTCCTAGAGAGGTTCATCCGCGACACCTAGCGCTCCCGGATAGAGCCCTCTTAAGGTGCAGATATCATATGGCGCCATTCTCCGTTGAGGAGCGCAAATCGCCCGCTCCTTCGAGACGTGAAATAGAGCTCTCAAAAGTTATAAGGGAGGCTCTTGAACCAGCAATATTTCTTGAAAAATTTCCGAGAACATCTATAGACTTATTCATTGAAGTGCTTCAGGCCGATGGGGGGACAAGGTGCGCTGGTACAACTGTTGCAGCCCTAGCCCTAGCTGACGCCGGAATACCCATGAGAGACTTAGTTGTCGCATGTGCCGCTGGAAAAGTTGATGGCGTCTTAGTCCTAGACCTCAACGACCTTGAAGATAAAGAGGGGGAGGCTGATCTGCCGGTAGCCTACATGCCCAATCTAGGCTTAGTCTCGCTTCTACAGATGGATGGAATTTTAACCTTTGAAGAGTTTAAGCAAGCTTTAAACCTAGCAGTTGAAGGGTGCAAACAAATATATAAGCTTCAGAAGGAAGCCTTAAAATCTAAGTGTGTTGCAATTAAGGAGGAAGTTGAGGAAGCATGTCTTCAATAATGGTTTCACGTATAAGACAAAGACAAATATATCAGATGATTGCTTCTGGAAAGAGGCTTGACGGCAGGGGGCTCATGGATTACCGGCCGATTAAAATAGAGGCCGGTATAATCGAGAAGGCTGAAGGATCAGCAAGAGTCTTGCTGGGTAAAACAGAAATCATTGTGGGGATCAAAGTCGAGGTCGGTGAACCGTTTTCAGATAGACCTAATGAGGGGGTTTTCACGGTTAACTCCGAGTTCGTACCCTTAGCCTCACCGGAGTTTGAGCCCGGTCCACCAAACGAAGAAGCCATTGAGCTCGCGAGGGTTGTTGATAGAGGTGTAAGGGAGGCTCGAGCGATTAATTTAGAAAAGCTTTGCTTGATACCGGGGAAGAAAGTTTACGTCCTATTCATCGATATATATGTCCTTAACCATGATGGCAACCTGATAGATGCTTCAGCCATGGCTTCTTTAGCAGCGCTGCTCAACACTAAAATACCGGTGTACGTTGTTGAAAACGGTGAAGTTAAAAGGACCGGAGAGTATATGCCGCTGCCAATGAAGAATTATCCGATAGCCGTAACATTTGCAAATATAAGCGATAAGATGGTGGTAGACCCCTGGCTCGAAGAGGAGGAGGTTATGAACGCTCGGCTAACGATAACCTGTGATAAGGACTCTAACATATGCGCTATACAGAAGGGCGGTCAGGGCGCTTTAACACCGCAACAGATTATAGAAGCTGCCTATATAGCTAGAGAGAAATCTGAGGAATTAAGGAGGCTGGTGGTGGGAAACTTTGGGAAGAAAATGTAAGAAGACTGGTCCGGCGAGAGGTTTCGGTCCAAGATACGGGGTGTCAGTTAGGAGACGATACATTAGCGTAATTACCGAGATGAAGAAGCGACATATATGTCCAAAATGCGGCTTAAGATCTGTACGTAGAGACAGCGTCGGCATATGGGTCTGCGGAAAATGCGGACTTAGATTTACCGGCGGCGCCTACACGCCGACAACTAAGATCGGCGCGATAACTGAGCGCACCATTAAAGGCACCTAACATTTTTCTTTATTTCAGGGAAAATTGGAGCAAAAATGATTATACTGACGACGTCGCATAGACCTACAAGAAGGATTAGGAGCCTATGTAACGACTTGGCATATTCAATACCGGGCTTAATTAGAGTGAACCGCGGGAAAATGGGGTTAATTGATGTCGCCGAGAGAACCGTCTCCGCTGGCTCTGAGAAATTCATTGTGATTGACAGGTGGAAGGGTTGCCCAGGTAGAATAAGATTTTACAGAGTTATTGACGGGGAGATAAGGGAGGAGCCGCCCCGCATATATATTTCAGGAGTAAAGCTGCGAAGAGAGTTCAAAACATCGTATAGCAGGAGAGGGGAAAAAATTAACTCGCTATTTCTGGACGTAAGTGAAACGCTGGATCAGGAGAGAAACCTATTTAGATCAAGGCTCTCTGAGATACTTGAGGTGCCGATGCTTAAGATAGGGGGAGAGACGCTTAATTATCAGGCTTATATGCATGTTGGCGCTGGAGAAGACTCCTGGGCATATATTTCATTCTGCCTTTTGCCCGGAAAAGTTGAGATTGGGCCGCGCATAAAGATATCACATGTGGTGTGGGATGTATGATTAGAGAAGCGAGCGCCACATTGCGCATCACTTATCCTTCGGAAAGGGAGGCGGAGATCGTAAGTAAATCCATTCAACCGGAGACTCTGGCGACAGTAAAGTATCGCTCAAGGGTTAAGGTGATTAGAGAGGGCAGAAACATGACGCTGATCTTTGAATCAAAAGACACAACCGCCCTTAGAGCCGCAATAAACTCATATTTAAGCTGGCTTACTCTTCTTAAAAACGTTTATAGTTTCTTAGAGAGCCAGAAGTAACGAGGTTTATGACCAGAAAAAATAGGGTTGTTGGGATAGCTATGAGCCGCATTAAACGATTATTTAGTTTAGCCATTGAGGGGCTCAGCGAGAACCCCGATTTATCTCAAAGATATGTGGATATAGCTAGAAGAATAGCCATGCGCGCTAGGATTCATTTACCAAAAGAATATCGCTTATTAATATGTAGGCGGTGTAAGAGGTTTATTTTCCCTGGTGTTAGCTCGCGCATCCGTCTGCAGTCTGGAAGAGAACCCCATGTTGTTATCACATGTTTATATTGCGGCAAACATATGAGAATACCGCTAAAGAGGGATAGAAAATGCAGGGGAAGAGTTTGAGAAGAACAACCAGTTTAAAGCCGACAGCGCATATAGGGAAGAGAGGTGTGACGGAAACTCAGGTAAGAGAGATAGCGAAGCAGCTTGAGGCTAGAAGAAAGGTGAAAGTTAAGGTTTTAAAATCAGCCCTAGTTGAGTGCAGCGTAGAGGAGATTGCCCGGAGGATAGCGCAAGAGACGGGCTCAAGAATAGTTCAGATAATAGGGCATACGTTTACGCTTTATAAGCCTAAGAGAAGGATGCGTTAACCAGAAGTTAAATTGGTGAGAGACTACACGGAGCAAATAAGTATTTATAAGACTCCTTTTTAGATTACTGAAAGAAAAGAGCTGGGGAATTGATAGCGTTGCCAACACCATTCGATGTCCCGCCCTCAACTTTAATACATCGATTAGCAAGATATCTAAAAGATAATGTTGATGCTATTGAACCCCCTGAATGGGCTCCATACGTGAAGACTGGTGTTCATGCGGAAAGAGCCCCGCAGAACCCAGACTGGTGGTATGTCCGCTGCGCCTCACTGCTTAGAAAAATCTATATTATGGGCCCAATAGGCGTGGAGCGGCTGCGCTCCGAATATGGTGGAAGAAAAAGGATAGGTACGAGGCCGGAGCATGCGAGGAAGGGTGGTGGAGCGATAATTAGGAAAGCCTTGCAGCAGCTTGAGAAGGCGGGCTTAATTAAAACTGTTAAGGGTAAAGGTAGAGTCATTACCTCAGAGGGAAGGAGCCTTCTAGATGCGCTTTCAGCTGAGATTAAAAGAGAGCTAGAGAGGGTTAACCCGGCCTTAAGCAAATATTAGGTTTAGGGGGCGGCGCATAGCATGGAATCAGACTATGAGAAAGAGCTTGAGGAAATAAGAAGGCGGAAACTCATGGATTTACAGCAGAGGATGCTTCAGGAGAAGGAGGAAGAAGAGGCTAGAAGAAGAGAGGAAGCGCAAAGGCAGGTCATTTTAAGGAGGATACTAACGCCTGAAGCTAGACAGAGGCTTGCGAATCTGAAGATGGTTAGACCTGATTTCGCGGCGCAGCTAGAGGCTCAGCTAATTCAAATAGCGCAGCAGGGATTAGTGAAAATACCTATAGAGGACGAGCAGTTAAAGGAGATTTTGAGGAAACTTCAGGAGAGTAGGAGAGAAATTCGTATAAGGAGGATGTAAAGTTGGCCAGAAATAAGCCTCTCGCTAAAAAGCTTAGGCTAATAAGCGCTGGTAAAGAGAGTAGCCCCATACCATCATGGGTTATAGCGAAGACTCTGGGCAAGGTTACAAGGATACCTAAGAGGCATTGGAGAAGAAGCAAGATAAAGCCTTAAGGAGGGAAAGTGCGATGAGCGAAGAAGAGAAGGTTGAGGCGGAGGCTGGTGAAGAGAAGAAAGAGGGTGAAAGCGAGATAGTAGAGGAGCGCATATATATTGTTCCGCTTGGCAGAGCTTGGATCACCCCTGTAACTAAAAGGACGCCTAGAGCCATGCGCCTACTTAAAGCGTTCGTTAAGAGACATATGAAGGTTGATGAAGACTCCATAAGAATCTCTAATGAAGTCAATGAGAGGGTATGGTATAGAGGTGTAGAGAAGCCCCCTCGTAAGATTAGGGTGAGGGTAACTAAAGATAGAGATGGATTAGTAACAGTTCATTTAGCTGAAGGAGAATAGAATGGCGCTGTTTCTCTTAGACGTTTTTGGAACAGCGAGCATAGGCGTATTTATGCGTGCAACGGACAAATTTATTGTTGTTCCAAATCAGCTTCCAGAAAGCACCATAAATAAACTTGAAAGATGGTTTGGCATCACGCTCATAAAAACTAATGTTGGTGGATCCGCGCTGTTAGGCTCGTTGATATGCGCAAACTCTCACGGCATAGTTCTACCCCACATAGTGCGAGACGAGGAGGTTGCCGCCTTCAAAACCCTAAGAGACGTGAACATAACCATTATGGAGAACAGTAAGAAGACGGCTTTCGGAAACCTTGTCTTAGCTAATGACTATGGTGCGGTTGCAGATCCTAGATTAAAGAGAGACGAGGTTAAAGTAATATCTGACACTTTAGGCGTCGAAGTTGTCCAAGGGGAAATAGCTGGGCTACCATACGTAGGTTCACTTGCACTCGCAACGAATAAAGGGGTCTTAGCCCACCCATTACTTAAACCCGGCGAAGAAAAACTTTTAGGTGAGATATTAAAAGCTTCAGTTAGTGTTGGAACAATTAACTGTGGAATCCCATATATATCTACGGGTTTAGTGGGAAACAGTCGGGTTGCTGTTGCAGGATCATTAACAACTGGCCCGGAAATCTTCATAATAGGTCGCGCCCTTAAGGTGGTTGGTGAAAATGAGTGAAGTTAAAGTTTACACGATAGTTGGAAAGATAACAAAACCAAACTTTAAAACAATGTTTAAAAAGGAGATTAGAGCGCTGAAGCCGGAGCATGCTTTAGAGGAAATATACAAGATCCTTGGCAGTAAACATAGGGTTAAGCGCTTCCACATAAAAATCTTGAAGATCGAGGAGTCCCGCTGCATAGAAGAAACCTAAAACCCTAATTTATTTAAGTCTCCCTTTTCAATCTATGTTTTGGGTAGATCCTTAATGTCGACATCAACCGGGTCTATAGAGGATGAGGTTAGAAGGCTCATAGTTGAGTTAAGAGTGCTGGAGAACACTGCTGAAAGCCTCCAGTTGAGAGTAAACCTAGTCAACGCTAATTTAACAGAGCTCAATTTAGCCAGCATGTCTCTTGAGGGCATTGAGAAGAAAGATTCAAATTCAATTTTTGTCCCGATAGGCGGCGGCTCATATATTAAGGCTATTCTTGAGGAAACCGATAAAGTCGTCTACGGGGTAGGCGCAGGAGTAGCCATCGAGAAAACAATAAAGGAAGCTAAAGAAGACATAGCGAATAGAATAGCTGAGCTAAGTAAGGCTAAGGTAGCGTTAGAACAGCAGTTAAACCAAGTTTTGGCCGGTATGCGGGAGAGGCAGACGAGGCTCCAAGAATTAACCTCTAGGCTCAGGAGACAGGGTTGAGAGAGAGGAAATGTTCGAGAAGCTCCGTGACGCGTTAAGTGGATTATTGGATAGAGTTTCAACTGTAGAACTTAAGCCAGAGAACCTGCAGGAGATTCTTTGGGAGTTTAAGCTTACGCTTTTAGAGAACGACGTTGCCTTAGCTGTCGCAGAACACATATGCGGTGAAGTGGAGAAGAGAATAGTTGGGCTGAAAGTAGGCAGATTTGAAGATAAACGTAAGGCTATAAGGGAAGTTTTAAGGAGCATTCTGCTGGACATTCTTAAAGTCCAGGAGAAAATAGACCTATTTGATTTGGTTGAGAGAAAGCGAGCTTTAAAGGAACCGTACGTCATAGTTTTCGTCGGAATAAATGGGACTGGAAAAACAACAACCATCGCTAAAATAGCGAACCTGCTGCTTAAGAAGGGTTACTCGGTGGTCTTAGCGTGCAGCGACACATTCAGGGCTGGCTCAATAGAGCAGCTTGAGCAGCATGCGAAAAGGCTTGGGGTCCCCATGATTAAGCATAAATATGGTTCAGATGCTGCCGCGGTGGCTTACGACGCTGTGCAATATGCTAGGGCTAAAGGGATAAATGTTGTTTTAATAGACACGTCTGGAAGGATGCAGACTAACAGGAATCTTATGATGGAAATGGAGAAAATAATTCGCGTGGTTAAACCAGACTTAACAATATTTGTTGGAGACGCTTTAACCGGGAACGACGCTGTTTCGCAGGCAGAAGAATTCAGTAAATACGTTGATATAAGCGGATCAATATTAACGAAGATGGATGCTGACGCGAAAGGTGGAGCTGCGATCTCCATAGCGTACATGACGAAGAAGCCGATATTATTTCTGGGGGTTGGGCAGAAATACGATGACATAGAGCCCTTTAGACCTGAAACAATAGTGGATCGAATATTGGGATACTCCTAGCAGCCTTAGCTTTAGAGGTAATACGATGCCTCATACCCGGCTTTGCGCGGATTTATGTAAAATGATGGTTTTCTTTTTATAAAACCATCGGGTCAGCTGAGTAACTCCCGATCATAGGTTTATTATGTCTCTCGACTCTTCCTACATCATCCCCAAGTCACATATATTGCCACGCGAAATTTAAATCTATTTTTGAACATTACAGATTAAGGATTCAGTATGAGTAGGCTATATGTTCCCAAGCCGTTTTCAGCCGGAGTCCTATTGACCTACAAGTGTACGAACGAGTGTCGGCATTGCATGTACGCGTGTTCCCCAAAATGGGGAAGCTATTGGATAGATTTAAAGAGCGCTGAGAAGATTCTGGAGACGTTCTCCAAATCGTTTAGAGAATACTACCCTGAGGATTTTAATCAGGTTGGAGTTAATATTGGATTACATTTTACTGGCGGCGAACCTTTCCTAAATTTCGACCTTCTATTAAAGCTGGTTGAAGCCGCCAGCAGCCATAGTATACCGTCCATTTTCGTCGAGACGAACTGCTTCTGGTGCATTAACGATAATGTGACTGAAGAGAAGCTTACAGAGTTGAAGAAATCTGGTTTAGACGGCATACTTATCAGCGCCAATCCTTTTGTCGTTGAGCAGACACCCTTCGAGCGTATAGAGCGGGCCGCTAAAATAAGCAGACGCATATTTGGAAGAAACGCGATAATATATCAGGAAAGCTTCTTCAATCAGATGATGTCTATTGGCTTGAAGGGAACCATTTCTTTTGAGGAATATTTATTGATGATGAGTAAAAGGGATCCCTTGGGACTTTATTACGGGTTAAGTTACCCATCAATGCTTTTGATGGGTAGGCTACCCTATAGGCTGGGCCACTTATATAGGAAGAGGCCAGCGAGAGAATTTTTCGGTGAATCTTGTTTGGAAGAATTGACTCGAAACTGGCATGTGCATGTGGATAACTACTATAATTATATAACTGGTTACTGTGCAGGCATATCTTTAGGGGACGCTAGAGAACTGGAGACGCTGTGTCAGGATGGAATAGATTTAGACGAGCACCCAATAATTGGTAGACTTACATCATTTGAGGGTATTAAAAAGCTCTTCATATATGCTTCTGAGAATTACGGGTACAAGGAGAGAGAAAATGGATACATATCAAAATGCCATCTCTGTCTCGACATAAGGAAGCATATCGTAAGCCAAACAAACGATTTTGAAGAGCTTAGACCAAGAGAATTTTACAAACATTTATGAGACGCGCCCACCTCTTATCATATACATAAATGTACAGCTAATATTTCCTCTCAAGCTTTTTATTCTTAATCGCGGATTTTTATGCTGAAAACCATTTTTTAAGTCAAGTGAAAATAAATGCAGTCGCAAAGAAAACAGCCCCTAAGGAAAAAGGTCGAGGAGGAGTTTACAGAGGAAGGTATAGGAGCCAGCAAGCTTGTTGAAATGCTTGTTGAAAGTTTTTTGAGGGCTGGCAGCGATTATGGTGCGATAACCGACATAAGAACTGATGTTGACCGCATTTACACTCTCTTAAAAAACTATATTTCTAGAGAGAAACTGGACATATACGTTTTAAAAGTCGGAGATAAAATATTCATGTCTAAGACTAATGTGAACTTTGACAGGATTTATGAGATTATAAGGGAGCGGTCGCGTCTAGAGATAAAGAGGGGCATAATTGAGATATGGGATGACTCGGAGAACGGATTGCTGCATTTCCTGATTATACCTTTGAGAAAACATTTTCCAATGGAGTATACTACAGAAGATGATAAGGAGAAAATCGTGAAAGCTTTACTCGACGAATATTCAGATGTTTACCTATAAGTCTCAACCATGAGCCTAGCGCCTAGGCTTCTCCTTTCTACCCAAAACCAAATCCTTAAGCGCTATTCCATTAACCGTTATAACTTTCCATCTAACTCCGGGAATATCGCCCATCGACCGCCCTCTTGAGCCGCCTATGCCTTCAATGAGCACCTCATCATGCTCATCAACAACGTTGAGCGCTCCGTCGCCTGGCAGGAAAGCCGTTACAACTTTACCGTTCTTTATGAGCTGAACTCTCACGCATTTCCGTATCGCGCTGTTCGGCTGCTTGCTTTCCCGCCCCACTTTCTCTAGAACTATTCCGCGAGCCATGGGGGCTCCTTCGAGAGGATCCGCTTTAATATCTAACATAAGCATGCGTCTCTTATAGTATCTATCCTTCCAACGGAACTTTTGCCTTCTATCGCGGAGCTTTCTTGCGGCGAACTCTCCTCTAGGCTTTTTAGCCATGTTTTTCAGCTCCAATTATTCAACATTTTGCCAAATGGTTATAAACGTTTCGTTTGTTCAAGTTCTATGCCAAGTTATACTATGATGACGTTACTTATGTTGAAGTAGCGCTTAGCTAGAAATCTAACCTTTTCAGCGTTTCTGCCGTTTTTACCGATGGCTATGCCTTTATCTTTGCTTTCAACTGAGGCGACAGCTATAACGCTTCCGTCAGGCTTCTTGATTATCCGCACCTCTTTGACAACCGCGGGTTTCAAAGCGTTTTTTATAAGCTGAACGGGATCCTCAGAGAACTCTACAACCTCATATTTCTTGCCAGTGATCTTCTCGAGAAGCGCTATGTTTTTGCCTCCTTTACCTATGGCTAGTCCGACTTCGCCCTCCTTTATCACAAAGATGACTCTGTCGAATTTCTGGTCAATTATGCAGTCTCTAACCATGGCTCCTGTTAAGCTCTCGAATAGACGCATATATTCTAATTCATCATTAGTTAAACGAATACCCCTAGACATTTTCACCACCCGCAAACTTGAGGATATCGGAGTCGCCTGGGTCTCTTATTGTGAGGGAGGATACTGGGAAAGGTTTACCGCAAACTGAACCTAAATCTAAGCTTGTGCCAGGATATATTATTAACGGAACACCGGATAGTTTACAGTAGTGTTCGATTTTCTCACGTTTATCTTGTGGACAATTGGATGATAGGACGACTAATTTAGCTCTCCCAGTCATAACGCTCTTCATGGTGGAGTTGGAGCCAAATAAAATTTTTCCTGTTTTAACGGCTATGGATATTGACCTATCAATCTCACTTCTACTGAAACTACTCAAATACTTCACCTTCCTCTAGGTTTGTACTTGAAGATGGAGCCGTCATATAGATGTCAACTAGACCTGTCCCTACGGGTATAGTTTGCCCAACTATAACGTTTTCGGTCACGCCTTTCAGCGGATCAACCTCACCTTTAATAGCCGCTTCAACGATATTTGGCACAGTTATCTCAAATGCAGCCCTAGCGAGAACGCTCGGCTTTTCACCGCTAACCCCATGTCGACCTATCTGCTTAACGCTGCCGGTCACAGTCATTATATCTGCCACAAGCATCACGTGTCTAACATCAACGTCCAGCCCCTGCTCCTCAAGAACACTCATAGCCTCCTCAATTATCGCGTTTCTGGCAGCCTCTATGCCTAAGGTTCTCTCCACCTCATGAATACTGTTTGTCGTTGTTCTCGTTGGATCAATCCCAACAACTTCAAGAACCCTAGGTAGATTAGACCCGTCGGTCCTTATAATCCATTCGCCGTTCTCTTCAGTCACATAAACCCTCTTTATGCCGGGCACGCCCTTCACATAATACGATGAAACTTTATTTAAGAGCTTTTTAGTATCCATTTTCCTTTTAGGCTCAATAAACATTAAGTTGTTCTCGAACCTCAATGAGCAATTTGGTATATTGACTGTTCTGCTGAGGTCTTCTACGGTTATTCCGCGCTCGCTCATCCTGCGTTCGCTCAGTTTAACAATAATCCCGCCGGTTTCCGGATCAATATATGTTTCCTCAGCGATGTCCTCTACGGTCGTATATAGAATTCTCTGCGCAACCTCCATCGCCTTCTCCCGGCTCTTCCTATGCTCTTCATCTAAATACACTGTCATAACAGGGGTTGAAGGCTCCCTCCTCGCATCAACTATTTCAATTAAACGTGGTAGTCCAAGCGTTACGTTCTGCTCCCTAACACCAGCATAGTGGAACGTTCTCAGAGTCATCTGCGTACCCGGTTCACCGATAGATTGCGCCGCAACAACGCCGACGGCTTCGCCGGGCTCCACTAGAGCCTTCTTGTAGCGTTCAAGAGCTAGTTTAACAGCCAGATCCACGCCCTCTCTACTAAGATTTGAGGCTTTAAGCCCCTCTATAAGCTCGCGCACCAGTAGCGGCGTAAGCTCATCTTTAACGCTATTCACTTGGCTCTCAACATATTCTTCTGACGCGGGCTCACCGGCCTCAACCATAAGCCTAACTTGGTCAATAAGCCTGCTGACGTTAACCGCCTTACCGTGATCGCTCTTAGCTGGATCCACGCCGTCCTCACCATACCTGAACTGTACGATTTCACCTAACGAGTTTCTTACAGTTCCATCATACTCAACGCGTAGGTGCTCAAGGGCGTTAATTAGCCTTCTTTGCATGTACCCACTCTGTTGAGTCCTCACGGCCGTGTCCACTAGGCCCTCGCGTCCGCCCATGGCGTGGAAGAAGAACTCTATTGGATCAAGACCGTCCCTGTAAGATGAGTAAACGAAGCCTCTCGCCTTCGGAGACGGATCGCCTATATTGAAATGTGGCAAAGCCCTTTCCAGATAACCGCGTATAACACGCTTACCACGAATAGATTGCTGACCTAGGATCGCTGCCATCTGCCCTATATTAAGTGTTGAGCCTCTAGCGCCAGTCTTCGTCATCACTATGCCGGAGTTTTCAAGGCTAAGATCCTCTTCAGCGACTTTTCCCGCCTTCTCTCGGGCTTCAGCTAACTCATTCATCACGTAAAGCTCAAATGAATCTAAAAGCGTCTGCCCAGGAAGCCTCTCTAGAGTGCCTTCCTGCAATTCTTTCGTCAAAGAGTAGATCTTTTTCTCAGCGTTCCTTATGATTTGGCGTATTTTTCGTCTAGCTTCAGATGAAAGATCGAGTTCGTCAAAGGAGTAGGTGAAGCCGCGTATAGTTATGAAGCGATTAAGTAAGCGGCTAATTTGATTAAGGAATTTTCTGCCAGCCTCGGTTCCATAATCCTTAATTATCCTATGCAGAACGCTTTCAGATTTCTCGGCGCCTATAGAGTTCTTGTCTATTACGCCCTTAATCAAGACGCCGTCTTTTATCACAACATACGCGTCGTATGGGCATTCCTCTTTGAGGCAGACATCACAGTTCCTACATACGCTAGCCTTCAACGCATAGTTGAAGCCTCTGGGGAAGAAAAGGCTGAATATCTGTTTTCCAGTCCATAAAGGCTCAGGCTCCTTAATCGCTGGCTCCGGTAAAGGCCCCTCGTAACCCGCAGCCGCTAAAAGTTCGCATACCTCTTTTTTGTTTAGGAGCGTTGATTTGCGTGTTAAGAGGAAAGCAGCGGTTATAAAGTCTCTGATGGCGCCTATTATCGGCCCTCCAAATCTGGGTGAAAGTATATGGTCTTGAACCTGCATAAGTAAGCGGGCTTCGGTTTGGGCTTCCTCACTTTGCGGTACATGAAGGTTCATTTCATCCCCATCGAAGTCCGCGTTATATGGCGGGCAGACACATAAATGTAGCCTAAAGGTCTTATATGGAAGAACCTTAACGTAGTGAGCCATTATAGACATCCTGTGCAGGGACGGTTGCCTATTAAATATCACTATGTCGCCGTCCTGTAGATGCCGCTCAACAACAAAACCTGGTTCAAGAGCCTCAGCGAGCTTCTCTTTATCAGCGACGAACTCAAGCCTAATTCGTTTTCCATCAGGCCTAATTATGTAGAGCGCTCCTGGATATTTATCCGGCCCGTTTTTCACCAGCTCACGTAGTCTGTCAATGTTCCACGGCGTAACTTTTTCAGGCAGAGTAAGCCTCATAGCTACGAATAATGGGACGCCAACCTCATTTATATCCAAGTTTGAATCTGGGCTAATTACTGTGCGCGCTGAGAAATCAACCCTCTTACCCGACAGGTTGCTTCTAAATCTCCCTTCCTTACCCTTTAAGCGCTGGGATAAGGTTTTAAGCGCCCTTCCGGAGCGATGTCTGGAGGGCGGTATACCGGAGGCCTCATTATTGAAGTAGGTGGTGACATGATACTCAAGAAGCTCCGATAGATCTTGGATTATAAGCGTTGGCGCACCGGCCTCAATATTTTCCTTAAGTCTCTGATTTATTCTAATTATGTCTACGAGCTTATGGGTTAAGTCATCCTCAGATCTTATTCCCGACTCGAGCGTTATAGATGGTCTAACGTAAACCGGTGGAACCGGCAGCACTTGAAGGATCATCCATTCTGGGCGGGCGTATTTAGGATCAAAACCTAGAAGTTCAAGGTCTTCATCAGGGATCCTCTCAAATCTCTCACGTATCATGCTGGCCGTTAAACGCTGGGAGCCGCCCTCCTCAGTATACTCATGAAATACCGTTGGCTTAGTAAACTCTATCTTATACTGTTTTGCGCCGCAATACGGGCATTCACGGTTCTTTCTAGCCTCCTCAAGAACCCTATTATAGAATGATGTGGGAACAGTGCCAAGCATCTTCTTTAATCTTTCCATTCTGGCCCTAAGCGAGCTAATGGTTTTTTCAGGCAACAGGAGGCGCCCACAATTCCTACATATCGCTTGAAGAAGATTATAGATTATTTCGGCAAACTCAACATGTATTATTGGCACAGCGAGCTCTATATGCCCAAAGTGACCTGGACACCCCGCAGATGTGTTACCGCATGTCCTGCACCTCTGCCCAGGCTCCAGTACACCTAGGCGGCTGTCCATTAGGCCTGATGGTATAACCGCTCCGTCCTCATCGTAAGTATCGGCGGTTTGAATCTCAACAACAGACATTTTTCTTATCTCTTGGGGTGACATAACGCCGAATCTTATTGAATCTATCACTTTTTGGTATGCTTCCTCAATCGCCGCCATTTTACGCCCTCTCCCTTAACTTTAATCTGGGCGCAATACATAGGCTCATTAGCTCCTGTAGGAGGAGCTTAAACGCATATGAAACCGTGACCGGTGAAACTCTTGCTTTATCTTCACATAAGTGGCACACATATTTACGCTGCCTCATATCGTAGTAAGCTATGAAGCCGCAGTTTTCACAAACATATATCACGTGTTTATCTGACTCTTCGAGAAGCCTGTCTTGGAGGAGAAGAGCTGCTCCATGCCCAATTAGGCAGTCTCTCTCCATCTCTCCGAAGCGCAGCCCGCCGCCTCTCGCTCTTCCCTCGGTCGGCTGCCTAGTCAACATTTGAACCTGTCCTCTGGCCCTAGCATGAATCTTGTCAGCCACCATGTGATGTAGCTTCTGATAGTACACCACGCCGATGAATATGTCCGCCATGTATTTTTCGCCAGTTACACCATTATATAAAACCTCGCGGCCAGTGTAACTGAACCCTAAGCTTGTAAGCATGCGCTTGAGGATCTCGCCTCTCCTCTCGCCTACGAAGGGGGTTCCATCCATAAATTCGCCCTTCAAAGCTGATATTTTGCCAGCCATCGATTCTAGGAACTGTCCGATAGTCATTCTTGACGGGATAGCGTGCGGGTTAATTATCACGTCTGGGACAATTCCATCCACGCTGAAGGGCATATCTTCCTGCGGCACAATCATCCCTATGACCCCCTTTTGACCGTGTCTTGAGGCAAACTTGTCGCCTAGCTCGGGTATGCGCTCATCTCTAACCCTAACCTTCACAAGCCTGTTTCCCTCACTAGTCTCCGTTATAAACACCGCGTCAACCACGCCTTTCTCGGAGGGCCTCATCTCTATGGACGAATCCCTCATTGTTGGGCCCCTAACCTCGAACTCCTTATACTCTTCGAGAAATCTCGGCGGGCTTACTCTACCTATTAAAACGTCTCCGCCAGAGACTTCCGTCTCCAATCCCACTATTCCATCTGGCTCTAAGTGGCTGTAGTATTGCTCTCCACGAAAACCTCTGGTTCCGGGCTCAGGCACAGTTAACTGATCCTTTAAGCCGCCTAGGTACTGGCGGCATTCAGCCTCATACAGCCTATAGAAGGTGGAGCGGAATAAACCGCGCTCTACAGAAGCCTTGTTAACGACTATAGCGTCCTCCATGTTGTATCCTTCGAAGGATAAAACCGCTACAATGCAGTTTTGCCCTGAGGGTCTGAGGTCGTACCCTATAATCTCCATGGGTTTTGTTCTGACCAGAGGCTTCTGCGGATAATGGAGCGTATGGGCTCGCGAGTCAACTCTAAATGAGAAGTTGGAGGCGTAAACTCCTAAAGCCTGTTTCGCCATCGCGGACTCGTAGGAGTTGCGTGGAGATTGATTATGCTCTGGGTACGGTATTAGAGAAGCGCAGATCCCAAGAATGCCGTAAGGCGTCAACTCAAGATGGGTGTGTTCAGGCGTTAAGTCCTCTGGATAAAGCGCTATATAGGCGTTTTCTTCCTCCTCCGCATCCAAATATTCGATTATGCCGTTCTTTATCAGATCGCTCCAAGTCCATTCTCTGGAGATAATCTTTTCAACATGCTCTTTCCTCAGCTTAGGCACACCGTTCTCCACTATGATTAGAGGTCTACGTATTCTTCCCTCATCACAGTTCACGTAAATCTCACGTTTAACACCGTAAACCTCAGAGAAATACGCGATGTTGACCTCAGGGAGTATCTCACCCATTCTTCTCGCTCTTCTTATATCATTGACTAGGGCTTCTGGGTTATCACAGTAGCCTACTGGAACACCATTCACAAAAACCTTTGTACCCGTAGCCCTGAGCTTCTCATCAGCCTCAAGTAGCGGGACAACTCCCCGCCTATAGAGTTCACGTTTGATTTTATCCGGATCCACACCGATAGATATCGAGGCTGATAAAGCCAGATTCTTAACCAGCCCACAGTTGGCGCCTTCAGGCGTCTCGTTTGGACAGAGCCTACCCCAATGCGTAGCATGCAAATCTCTAGCCTCAAAGTTAGGCTGGCTTCTGCTCAGCGGCGACTGAACCCTCCGTAGGTGGCTGTAAGTGGATATTAGGTTGGTTCTGTCGAGGAGCTGCGTTATGCCAACTTTACCCCGGCCCCAGTTGCCGGTCGCCAACGCATGCTGGAGCTTCTCAGTTATTATGCCGGGTCTGACGGCTATTGAGACGCTTAGCATGCGCCTCTTTGAACCCATTCTTTCAAGCTGATACTTTATGTCGCGGCAAAGATTTCTGAAGGCAATACGGAATAAATCGGCTAATAGGGAGCCAGCGAGCTTCAACCTTTTGTTCTTAACATGATCCTTGTCATCCGGTTTGCGCCTACCTAGCTTTAATTCAATGACTCTAGCAGCCATCTCGCCAAGTAGAATCGCCTTATCAATCCTTTTCTTATGAGACCTCCCAATATGAGGCATAAAGTTCCTGTCTATGAGGAGCTCGGCTCTTTGAATCCTATAACTCTTCACTTGGCCGTGCGCTACCCGGTTACCAATAAATAAGAGGGCTTCCTCAACAGTGTTCACTCCAGCGGCATCCTCAAACGACGGCTCCAGCTCACTCTGTATGCTTTTGTCCAGTGAAACCGCTTCAGCTATCTCCTTATCCGATTCAAGTCCAAGAGCCCTCATTAAAACAACGAACGGTATTTCCGAGGGGATGCCTGGAATAGAAACATAAAGCGCGCCGTTAGGCTTCATTCTAACCTCGATCCTAGCCCTAAAGCCCACTGTGGTCGAAAAGATTTTAGCCCTATAAATCGGTGTTGCGCCCTTAATCTCAACATCCGTGAGAATACGGTTTGGGGCTAAATCTTCTAGGGCAACTATAACCCTCTCAGAGCCATTAATTATAAAGTATCCTCCCGGATCTAGAGGATCCTCGCCTTGCCTAATAAGCTCTTCCTCGGATAAACCGTACAGGTGGCAGTATCTAGATTTAAGCATTGTTGGAATATCGCCTATATATACAAGCTCCTTATCGAGCTCTCTATCGCCAACAACCGGCGTCATCTCAACGGAAATCGGCATAGCGTATGTTAGGTTCCTTAAACGCGCCTCCATAGGATATATTTCGCGGCGCGTCCCATCAACCTCAGTAATATAGGGGCCATAAATAACGCCGTTTTCAGTCTCCCGCGCAATAAAAACTTTACCAAGCTTTATTTTAAATGGGCCTTCCGGAACCTCAATCTCAACCTCGCCAACCTCATCCACGATTTCCTGGAGGCCGTGCTCAATGAACTCGTTGTAAGAATCAAGATGTTGCCTAACCAACCCCTTCTCTTCGAAGAATGACTTAAAAACTAGAAAAGCGTCGTCCGGGCTAATCAAACCTTAAAACCTCCCCGAGCTCAAACATGTTGCAGCATAGCGCTGAATAGATTCAAGACACATTATTAAACCTTCCTATTAATTTTATTTACTGCCAGCATAACCTTCAGGTAAGAGCAAGTAAAATCTAAAACAACAAATGAAATTAATAAACTTTGCTTTTCTAAAAACCCTAAATCATGCTGGAAATACCTGCCGAATCAATTATTTGGCCCCAGCTCCGCAGGCCGACGTCCTAATCCTGACTAGACCACGGGTCCAATGCTAGTTGCTTCTGTTTGGCGGACCCGGGGGGATTTGAACCCCCGACCTCCGGCTTTCTGCGCTGGAGCCCCAGCATCAAACATATTTTGTGATGTTAATGCTATAAACATTTTGTTGTGAATTTAACGCGTTTAAGGGCGTCAAACACTTGGGAACCCAACCTTTATATTTTCTTGAATCCTTCTTTTTATAGAGTTTGAGGGGGTTTATATTTGGGGATCCCGATATCTCCGGAGGAGTTAGCTGAGGCAGAGGAAGTAGATTTTGTCGAGGAGAAAGAGGATTGGAACGTTTATAGGTTGAGTGACGGCACAATACTGAAAGTTAAACTTGTTTTAACAGGGGTGAAGAGGCTTAGAAAATGGAACCCTGATGGGACACCAATCTATGTGATAAACTCGCAGAACATTGTGCGTGTGGTTAATGTTCCTAAAGAACTGAAGGCGAAGGCGAGAGAGCCCTCTTTTAAGCCGACTTAAACCATTACTTATCTGTTAAAGACCTATTTCCCTGAGAAAACCGTTTATGCAGTCCTTCATCGACTGAAGGAATGGATGCTTGATTCTTGAAGGCTCCAAGTTTTCAAGCCTCTCTATTCTAAATGACAGTGGTGGATGGGGGTCCAATCCGATCCAGCTGCCAACCCTACCTGAAACCCTCTCAAACCATAGGCGCCTATAACCTATCTTCCTTAGGGCATTAGCTAGGGCATCCGATTTCCCAAGCGTAAGCGCCGATTCAAGATCCGCTCTAGCCTCAAAAAACTTCGCTACAAAGTATATGAGGCTTAAAGCGAACAAGAAATACAGGAAGCCGAACATCATGATGAACGGTGTTAGCTGCAAAAGAACGTAAACCCTGAAGAGGTATTCGGCCGACGTCAACATGAAGAGCGAGAGGGGATCCCTACCCTTAACGTGGCTTATTTCGTGACCTATAACCGCAGTTATCTCCTCCTCATCTAATTGGATTAGAAGCCCGGTTGTCACTAGAATGAGGCTGAAGCGCGGGGACGGGCCTGTGGCGGCTGCGTTAGGAATTATAATGTTTGCTATTCTGACTTTGGGGACAGACATGTTGAATTTATTGGCGACATCGTTGACTATTCGGTAAACATCGATGCTTTTTATCAACAGGTTTTCAGGCCTAATGCTTATACCATAATTTCTAAATACTTCTTGAACAGTCTGGGCGTCTATTGGTTTTCCAAGCGCCAAAGTTTTCTCATAAATTTCCCTCTTGATTTGGAGAAGGCGCTCCCTAGGATAATTCTGCCTGATAAAGTCGAGGTCTTCTGGGGGAATATGATATTGTAGTATGTGCACTGTAGGCGACTCTTTCGTAATAGGCCAGTCGCCCATCTGCATAATGATTTTGTCCGAGAATAAAATCAGAATAAACTGTGATAACACTAGGATTAAAGGAGCGTATGTGGGGCCGAAAAAAGCAAAAACCATATAGCTAAATAATATGAATATAAGGAATAATAGAAGCATGTTTCCAGTAAAAATTTGGCTAAGAACCCTTTTTCTCCTCGTCAACATTTTTTCACTCGTCAAATGTTTGCCTGGAACCCAGGCAAAATACAGTGTTGTTCTTCTGACATCGTCTTCGAACATTTGAAACATTATCATTAGATCCTCTTTTATCCTATTTAGAACCCTTTGTGAAAAGTGATCGCCGTAGGGTCTCATCTTGATCTCAAAGGGATCTCCGGTGGTGATCTCAACATCAACATACCATGAGCCTGAACCCAAGAGTGAGAAAGCTAAAGTTTCTTTTCCGTTAATGATCCAGCGCCTAACGTTTGCGAAATTCTGGTAGTGTGGCACTATATATTTCCTATATATAAACATGAGTAAATCGTGGTAGTAGGCGGGCGAAACCTCTGTTTGCACGTTAAATGAAAATTCTCTGACCTCGCTTAAAATCTCCATTATTCATCCATCTTTCACGTTCTACATTTATTGATGAATGCTTGCCGACTATTAAATATGTCTCTTCCCTTAAATACGTGGTGCGCGGCGGGAAAGCGTAAAGATGGCGTAAAGGTTTTTAAGGGATCACAATAATGCTTTTATAGAGAAAGTAAGAATTCTTTGGTATTAGCCAGAAATTTGGCGGTAACTATGGAGCCCAGTAAAAAACCATTAAATGTGCTCATGAAACAATTGAACTCCTATATCGGTGTTACCCTTAAAAATAATGTGGAGTACAGGGGCACCATGATTCACTGCGACAGCTACATGAACATTATATTGAATAGCGCGGAAGAATATAACGGCGATCACTTAATCGCAAATTACGGTAAAGTTTTAGTGAGGGGAAACAACATCCTCTACATAACGCTAAACCCGCCGCAGAAGAAAGAACAATAATTGCGTAAGCGCCATTATAGTCGCTTAAAAAGCGAGTCTAACTTTAGAGGCTGAAGCCTAAAAGAGGATGCAGGATTGGATGCTGTCGAGTTAAATTATGTTTAGAAGTTGAGGCGTGAAAGGGAATAGTATACGATTTCGCCCCTTCTATTAATAACGGCTAATATAAGTTCTTTTTTCAGGTTTTGTGCGCGCAGCAATATTTGTGTAAGATCCTCTATGGATAGAGCCATACCCTCATATATGCCGTAAACCAAGTAGTCCGCTGAATCTTTACTGTATTCCCCTCTACCATAGAGGCGGAAGTCCACACCTAATCCGAAACCTTCCCGAACAACGTACCCCCTGCTTCTTAAATCGCGGTAGATAAGGTATTTAACCCAAGCATTTTTCTCAATAGACTCGTATTTTTTCAGGATGTCTTGAAAGCCGACGGGGGTTCCAGTCTTCTCATCTATGACCTTAAGTAAGCCTCTGCTGCATAAGTACAGGGCTTCATAGAAAGTTAGCAGAAGCCCCTCATCTTTTTGTACTCCGTAACCTCTCAGCGATAATTTTTCAGAGTTCTCCCTAGATTCAACAATAACCCCATTATCCCTAAGCCAAGCCTCAATAATCTTCTTTTTCGCTTCTTGCTCCCCGCCACCGTTCTGTCCAACCATATTTTGCCCCAACTAAAGATTTTCTGCCCTCAAATATTTTTCCTTTCATAAAGCCTTTCAAAGTACTCTTTGCCTAGAATCCCCGCTTCGCATATTACAGCATCAACATATTTTATTGGCGTTATGTCGAAGGCTGGATTAAGCACGTTCACCCCTAAGGGAGCTACTCTAACGGATCCTATATGCGTCACCTCGCTAGGATCCCTCTCCTCTATAACCACGTCCCTCGCAAAAGCATTTAAGTCGAATGTTGATAGTGGCGCCGCAACGTAGAAAGGTATGTTATGCTCCTTAGCTAAGACAGCAATGGTGTACGTGCCTATCTTATTTATCACAGCGTCGCGGACCACTCTATCCGCGCCGACAATAACTTTATCGACAGCTCCCTTAAACATCAGGTATCCAACCATGTTATCGGTTATCAGAGTTACCGAAAACCCGTCACGCATAAGCTCATAGGTCGTTAACCTAGAGCCTTGGAGTTTAGGTCTAGTTTCAGTAGCTATCACCTTTACACGTTTACCTTCTTCCTTAGCGGCACGTATAACTGCGAGCGCTGTTCCATAATCTACGGTGGCTAATCTTCCAGCATTACAATGCGTTAAAATAGTGTCACCGTCCTCTATCAACTTAGAACCGTGTTCGCCGATCCTACGGTTTACTTCAACATCTTCATCAGCTATCCGCTGGGCTTCATCAATAACTAAGCGCCTTAAAACCTCAACGTCGCCAGCGGAGCCTTTAACCTTCTTTAAGACCCTTTCAATAGCCCAAAAAAGGTTAACTGCCGTAGGCCTTGTCCCCCTGAGTATATCGGCTGCGCGCTCAATCTCCTCGATGAAGGCTTCTCTGGTTTTCGCTTCTGAGTAATATGCCGTTAACGCTAAGCCGTAGGCCGCTGCGACGCCTATTAACGGAGCGCCCCTAATCTTCATTTTCCTAATCGCGTCAGCCACTTCGACGCAGCTTCTTATCTCAAGCCATGCTTCCTCGTCAGGAAGCAATGTTTGGTCGATTGTGGCAACTACACCATTTTTCCACTCAATTGTCCTCATGCCTAAGCCAACCAAAATATGGATTAAAAGACTTTTAGCCTTTTAACTCTATCTAAAAATTTTCAGAAGCCAAGCCCAATTTTCCAGCTGTAAAGAGCTATTTCAAGGATTATAACCACGATAATAAACAATATTATGCCGGCTCGTATCAGCGTTGAAGCTTGGCTTGGATTACGCAGGTACTTCACGCTTTGATATATAAGTATTAGTCCTGCAGCGCCTAAAGCATAGGTTATCATTACAGCTATGCTTTCGCCGAGCATCTGATCATGTAGGCCTGGATAGAGAAATATGAAGCCTCTTGAGTATGGAATTACGCTTCTAATAGGCATCGAGATCATGTATATTCCTCCGCCAAACAGGAAAATCGTGAAGAGCATTAGAATTATCGCCACAACATTTTGCGGAGGCCTATAATTTAACATTCTGCCAACCCTTCTCCAGAAACGCTCCAGCGTTTGGGAAATTTTAGCCATCCTCGGGCAACCGTCCTGCGAGCGGATCGATTTCTCCTTAAACTAATCAACAAAAATAGATTTAAATGTTATCTTTCCACAATCAATATCGCGGTCTCGAAGATTTTAGAGATTAGACATATTAGGAAACTTTTTAAGTCTTTTCGCAGTTCAAGATAGATGGCATGGTGGTATCTTATGCCTCAGCAGGTGCTGTGTGACGGATGCGGGGAGATTTTATATCAGGGCTACGACATAAAGTCTCCCGAAGAAATATACGAGATGCATGGCGGCAGATGCCCTAAATGCGGAAGAAAATTATCGCTTATGCCTCAAAAGATCGATATTCTGCCAGTGAGAGAAAGGTCGGGAAGAAACCAGAGGTCGCTTTCCCCCAGCAGGTAATGCAAAAATATTTTTATAGGAATTTAAAAATAAGATCTTGCATCATTAGCTTAAGGGTGCTTTAATGAAGCCCAAAGAAATACCTGGAAAACTCATGGATCTACTGCATGAGACGTTACGCCTTCGACCAAAAATAACGCACTCGTCTCTTATCAGGGGAACCACCCTCCTCTTAATTCTGATAATATCTTCGATTATCAGACTGCTACCTTTACGCTGGGGCTTCTACCTTAACGAGTTTGACCCCTACTTCCACTATTATGTAGCCAAACACATATCAAACAACGGTTTCGCGTACTTCTTCTCATGGCACGATTATACCGGTTGGTATCCTTATGGTCGCGATACGCGCTACTTCTCTAATCTTGGTTTAACGGTGACCGCCATCACATTACATAAAATTCTAAGCATACTCGGGGTTTCACCTTTTCTTACTTCCGCTTCAAATCCTCTGGATCCATTAGCCTCAGACCCCTTATACAACCTATGCGTAATCTTCCCAATCATAGCGGCAGCGTTCACCTGCCTCGCCATATATCTTCTTGGAAGAGATCTTGGAGGGGAGGCCGTTGGATTATTATCGGCGCTATTGCTGGCTTTAGATCTCTCCCATATCGGCCGAACATCGCTAGGATGGTTTGACGATGAAACCATCGGGATACTTAGCGCCATCCTTCTAATATTATTCTTTGGTAGGGCGGTGGATAGCGGAAGAACCCTAAAGAGCAGCGTCGCGTACGCTGTTTTGGCAGGAGTCTCTCTAGGATACCTCTGCATGTCTTGGGGCGCGGCTAGATACATGGTCGCTGTGATCGCGCTTTTCTCCTTCACGCTTCTAGTTATAAAGAGGTATTCGCCGCGCCTACTTTTATCTCACACGATTACTTTTGCTATAGCCCTCTCTATAGCTGCGGCGACCCCGCGAACGGGAGTAGGCTTCCTCTTCGAGGCAACCAATCTCCCGGTTTATGGCGTGCTCTTCCTGCTCTGTTTAGCCGAGTTAAATAGGCTTACACCAGCACTAAGAAGAAAAGTAATATATTCTCTAGTAATCATTGCTTTAATAGCCGGGATCTTCAGCGCCCTATTTATAGCTGGCTTCATTAATCTTCCCGGTATGAAGTTCCTTTTCACATTAATCCCATCGCTCCGCTCAATCAGCCCGCTCTTCGAGTCTGTCGCTGAGCATAAGCCTTCTTCATGGGCAACCTTCTACTACGACTTCGGTTTCGGAACAATATTTGTGCCGGTAGGCATATTCTTCGCCGCTTTAATGGCGACCAACTTAAGCGTACTCATCATTCTGTACTGTATAACATCCATTTACTTCGCCAGCTCAATGGTCAGATTAATTATCCTCGCATCCCCAGCCATATGCTTGCTCTGGGCATTAGCGTTGAAACGCGTCTTCTCGCCGCTTATTCTAGCTTTAAGAGAGAGGATTCCATCCCTCGGACGAAAAGCGAAGATTAAGCCCATTGAGAAGGAGCTAGTCGCCGGACTTCTAATACTGGTATTCGCGGTGTTTACATTAACATATGCTTTCGGAACAACATTCATTTTAGGCCCACAATCCCCGGGTCCAAGGGTTCTCTCATACGCTGATACCCCGGCAACTCTTTCGGGGGCTAGCCTCTCAGTCAGACCGTCTTCTTTAGTTCCAGATTGGATAGAAACCTTGACGTGGATCCGCGAGAGCCTGCCGCCCTCACCTTCCAAGCCCGGTGAAAAAGGAACTGTTGTTGCAAGCTGGTGGGACTACGGCTACTGGATAACTGTTTTCGCTAATAAAACCACTCTTGCAGATAACGGCACAATAAATGGCACGCAGATAGCTCAGATTGGAAGAATGTTTATGTCGAATGAAACCGAGGCCGTTGAAATACTTAGAAGATACAATGTTACTCATGTAGTCGTATATGTAACTTTTGACACCCAGGGGAGAGATGCACCCGGATATGGCGGCGATAACGGTAAATGGAGGTGGATGGCGCTAATAGGCGGATTGAACGACACCCTCTTTGGGAACTATACGCTTGGATGGGACTGGGTAGACAACAATAGGAATTATCAGGTTGACAGCGGCGAAGTAATAGCGAACGAGAGAGGACAGAGCACCGTATTATATAAGCTGATGAATTACGGTAAAGAAATAACATTATACGGTAGAGAGGTAACAGTCAATCTCCAACACTTCAAAAAAGCCTATTTCTCACAGAAAGAGGGTTCGCCAAGCCCTGCCCCGGGAACATCAATCGTGCCGCTGGTATGCGTATATGAAGTAATCTACGAGTAACAGCCGCAAGCGAAGACATAAATTATCCTCCAGAAAAATATTCGCTTAAAGGCAAACATAAATAACGAGAACACGGGGCCCGTGGCCTAGCCAGGATCCAAGGCACCGAGCCAGAGAAGAAGCAAAGGCGTGCATGCCTCCGGAGCCGGAGATCCCGGGTTCAAATCCCGGCGGGCCCGCCAAAAATCCAATCCTGCCGCTTTTCCGATTCACGTTTTATCTTATTTATGGTGATAGTATCTCAGGATACGGGCAGTATTTATCAAAACTTGAATGTATGTAAATGACTGCACTCATTTATTTTTCTGGCATAGATCTCAATGCTGAAAAATTTTTGCAATCTAGGTTTCAGCGTGCGTGCAAGTATAACCTTAAATCTCTGATCCACAATAATAGTGAGGATGCATGTGCAGGCTTTAGGGAGCGGAAATATTAGGAAGGCTGAGGCGCTAAAATACTCTACTCTAGCGATCATGAGCGTCTTCCTTGCAGAATTGTTTTCAGGCTTAATCGTTAACAGCCTCGCAATATTGAGCGACGCTCTACACGCTTTATTCGACACGTTATCATCGTTTATGCTTCTGGTTTCGGTGCGCGCGGCACTTAAGCCCCCTGATGAAAACCATATGTATGGTCATGAAAAGTTTGAGTTGCTGGGCGGATTAATCGGCGGCTTCACGCTAATGGTGTTAGCAGCCTATATCGCTGCCGAGTCGATTCTCAGGATCTTTAGGGTCGAGTCTTACATTAAGCTCGACCTTAACTTAGCTGGATACATCACTTTAACATACACGTTTCTAATAGATTTATTGAGAATATTGATTTTCAGATCTGTCTCTGAAAGAAGCCCAACCATATCGGCTGGCTTTTACCACGCGCTTTCAGACCTAGGTTCAACTATTATCGCGCTTTTAGGCTACTGGCTCTCAACACATGGGATATTTTATGGAGACCCCCTAGCCTCACTGATATTAAGCGCTCTCCTAATTTCGTTAAGCGCTAGGCTCATCTGGAGCAACGCCATGGAGCTCAGCGACATAGCGCCTAAAGAAACTGTTGCAAAGATCAGGGAAGAAATCTCAAAGGTCAGCGGAGGCTTATTCAGCTACGAAAACCTGAAAGTTAGGGAGATCGGCGGAAAGCTATATGTTAGAGCTACTCTTAAAATCCCAGACTATATAGGTTTTGAGGAAGCACATGGCTTCGCAAGCAGGGTAGAAGACGGCATCAGAAGGGAGTTCAAAGACGTGGACATATATTTCCACATAGAGCCGGTGGGCATGAGGGGAATGTCCACGAAGGAGTTCATCGAGAAGCTTGTGGGCAAATTTAGAGACGTGAAAGGAATTCACGATGTAAACATATCCCATCATGATGGGAAAATCTACGTTATATTGCACGTGCAGGTAGACCCATCAACGCCTATAAGTGAAGCCCACAAGCTGGCAGATAGAATCGAGGAAACTATTCGCAGAAACATGAGTAACATTGAAAACATATTTGTCCACATAGAGCCGTCAAACATCGAGCTAAATAAGGGCTACGTGTTGGATGAGAAGGAGGTGGAGGCGCTTACACAGGCGGCTGCCGAGAAACATGGGGGTAAAATAAGGGTTAAGCGCGTGATATCTTACACCGCGGATGGTAAACGCTACATCAATATTGAATGCTCTCTTGGCGAGGAGACTTCGGTTGAGGAAGCGCATGAAATGGCCACTGAGATAGAGGAAGCCATCAAGAATAGGGCTTCTGAAACAATTGTTTCAGTACATATGGAGCCGGGAGATGAGGGGGCGCGTTCCTAATAGCTTACATTGAACTATTGTCCCGTAGAGGCTGAGGGGCAGATTCCGTTAAGTATGCATTCGCCGCATTTAGGGCGCCTTGCCACGCATATTCTTCTGCCATGAAATATTAGTAGATCAGCGAACCTAAGCCACTTATCTCTGGGAACTATTTCCATTAAATCCTTCTCGATTCTCTCCGGACCATTCTCGTTTGTCAACCCAAGCCTCCTAGAAACCCTAATGACATGGGTGTCAACTATTATCCCCTCTATGACGCCGAAAGCATATGAAAGAACAATATTAGCTGTTTTTCTGGCGACCCCTGGAAGGCTCAGCAAATCCTCCATTCTTCTAGGTATCTCGCCATTATACTTCTCAACTATTATTTGGCAAGCCTTCTTTATGTTTCTGGCCTTAACTCTACAGAACCTCACAGACCTTATATCGTTCTCAAGCTCCTCTAAGCTAGCGTTCGCGTAGTCTTTAACAGTCTTATATTTCTTGAACAGGTTCTCAGTAACCTTGTTGACAAGGTCGTCGCGGTACTGCGCTGCAAGGATCGCTGCGATAAGAAGCTCTAGTGGATTACTCCATTTTAAGATCAGCTTCGCGTCTGGATGAACCTTCTCTAAAAGGTTGATTATTTCGGTAACCCTATTCTTCAACTCTTCTTTTTCCGATTTATCTGAGCACAATGCGCGAACCCCATAAAAATTTCACATTTAAGGAAACTTAAAGCTTTATTCCCCTGCAACCCATAATACCATAATAAAGATGGCGGTGAAGCCGAAAAATACTGCGAATGGTGACTTAGGATTGAAGATAAGAGAGGTGAGAGTTGTAAAGCTCGAAAAGCCGGAGAAAGGCGGATTTAAATCTGAGCCGAGAAGACAGCCCTGGATAGTTGACGCTGAGGTGGCAAACCCGATGTCTAAGTACCCCAGATATAAAAGGCATAGAAGCAGCTGGCTGCCCGGATGGGAAACCCTGTGGGTGAAGATAATCGCCGAAGACGGATCCTGGGGGGCCGCCCCGATCTCTTACGGTAAACCAGCCGCGGTTATAATTAGCGATCATTTAGGGCCGAAGATTCAGGGCGAAGACTGCTACGCTATTGAGAAAATATGGGACATGATGTTTAGGCTGACTAAACCCTACGGCTCTGAGGGGCTAGCCATGTGCGCCATCAGCAGCATCGATTTGGCCCTATGGGATTTGGTTGGAAAGCTATATGGGGCTCCAGTTCACGAGCTGATCGGCGGCCCTGCGAGAAACAAAATATTCTGTTACGCCACCGGAAACGATTTTGACTGGTACTTGGAGCTGGGCTTTAAAGCGATAAAGCTGGCATGCCCGTATGGTCCTGCGGATGGCTTCTGGGGAATTAAAGAGAACGAGAAGCTCGTCGCCGAAGCCAGAAATACTGCCGGACCGGATGTGGAGATAATGTTGGACTGCTACATGGCCTTTGACGTGGAGTACACTTTAAGGTTGGCTAGGCGCCTAAAGCCGTACAACCTTCGATGGATTGAGGAGCCACTGATCCCTGAAGATTTAAACGGTTACGTTGCGGTTAAGAGAAGGGTAAACTGGGTTTCTTTAGCCGGCGTAGAACATTGGTTTTCCCCATGGAGGTTCAGAGAAGCCATAGAGAGAAGGGCTCTCGACATTTTGCAGCCGGACATACATTGGGTGGGAGGATTAACGGCGTGCATTAAGATTTGCCATGAAGCCGACCTAGCTGGACTCACGGTCTGCCTTCACGGCGGAGCAAACGACCGATATGGCCTCCACTTAACCTATTCTATGCCAAACACCCCTTGGGCCGAGTTCTTTATATCTTCTCCGCCGGGCGTGCCGCTTGAGGAAGCCTATCCAGATAACCCTGTTCCGAGAGACGGATATATTGAGCTTGACCGCGGCGCTGGTTTCGGTGTCCCAATAAGGGAAGAGTGGCTTCATCCAGTTGAACTATAATGTTAGTCTACGCGTTAAAGCCGGGGCTTCATCAACCTCTTCGGCGATACCGATGCTTAAAATAAGTGATGATGCTCTCTGCTTCCTCACAGCAAATATTTTTCTTGCTCAAGTCGCGTTTTAGTCCATAGAGATTCAACTTTTACTTGAAGGCTCTAGCCGGGCTTACATAAAGTAAAAGTCTATCTACTTCAAGGTTTAGTCCAAGCTCTTTACTGGCGGTTGGATCCACGGCCTCTATCCACATAAGCCATCTATTTTTAGCATAGTCATATGCAACCCCTGCGTAAGTATGTATGGGGTAGACTGGATGCTCATATATTGAGCCAGGCTTCCATTTAGCCTCAAATATCGTTTCAAGATTCATTCCCCTATGGTCTATAGTGTAGGCTGCAAAGGTATCTGTAAGCGCAGCATCATTAATAACCTCCCTAGTCACGGTGCCGATGAAAACGGGTCCCATACAACCAGCTAATATGGAGCCATAAAGCAGTAGATAATTTTGCTGTTTCACGCCATTAACCGTCGGCACACCCAGCTTAACCCAGTTTCTCCCATCTCTACTTAAGGCTAAGGCTGTATGCACAACGTTTGCGCCCGCCGCCCTCGCCTTGTAAAGGCATATGTATCTTCCATCCACTATGTCGATTGTGGGATCCCTAGCTTCAGCGCTATCGTACTCCGCATCGCGTCTCAGAACAAAGCCTTCGCCAACCCATGGACCGGAGGGGTCATCCGCGGACATAAGGTATGTTTCCCATCTCCTCTCGGAGACATCGACTGAGATGTACAGCATGTAGCGTCCAGTTAGCGGATCTCTTAAAATCTGAGTCCCCTCTATACTTTTAACCGTTTGACCGCAAATGGAGCTTATTTCCTCCTTACTTATACACCAAGCTAAACTGTAGTTTTCTCCATCCTGAGAACGATATATTTCAAGAGCATATCCTCTCAATTCAGCGCCAGCCCTAGGTCTACTCGTAAGCCAGAACTCCTCATCCCATGGATCAAACCACAGTTTACCTGCACCACACCAGTGGCCCGGCTCAAACTTCGGCGGATTTAAAAGAACCTTTCTAAATTTTCTTCTAGAGAAGATCGCTTGTGGTGGATATGCTCCCTGCCACATATAAGACGCCGCCCGCTCATTTTTAAGCTAACCTTAATTAAGTTGGGGTCGAAAATTTAATGCTTTTCAAATAATTTATTTGAGCCTATGGTTATATTAGTTTGAGGAAAAACGGTCTTGACTCTAGATAAAATTATTGAGAAGGCGTATTACCTTATATATGGAAGAAGAGTTGAGCAGATTGAGGAAGGAATATATAACGTTGTTGGTGAACATGGAACTTACACTGTTGTGAGAAGTTTAGATGGTTCAGTAACATGTAATTGCCCGGGCTTCGCTTCAAGGAAGAAGTGCTCCCATTCCCTGGCAGTCATCTTGCTGAATAATCCGCACCTATTGAGAAGCATTGAGAGAGAACTGAAGAGAGAGGAGAAGAGCCGTAAGGCTAAACGCTAATTAAGGGCTTCTTAAATTGTTTTAGGGAAAGCATAATTCACTAACGAAGATGATTGACGGGTATGAGAAATGAGCTCTAAGAGGACATCCCTCGAAATATTCCGTTTAAAGAAAGTACTGGAGACTCTGGCCTCAAAAGAGGGGAGAGGAACAGAGCTCATATCGCTTTACATTCCGCCTGGAAGACAGATAAGCGAGATAATTGCTATGCTTAAAGACGAGTGGGGCACAGCATCAAACATTAAATCAACCACAACGCGTAAGAACGTGCAGGACGCCATAGTCCGGGTGATCCAGAGACTCAAGCTCTTCAAGGAGGTCCCGGAGAACGGGCTTGCCATATTCTGCGGCGCCATACCTCAAGGTGGACCTGGAAGCGAGAAGATGGAGACTTACGTTATTGTTCCGCCGGAGCCGATAAACATTTACCTGTACAGATGTGATTCAAGATTCCACATAGAGCATTTAAAGGATTTAATTAAGGAGAAGGAGACGTATGGTGTTGTACTGGTGGATTCAAGCGAAGCAACGTTTGCGACTATAAAGGGGCGACGCTTGGAAATAGTTGATGAGATAACTTCCGGTATACCGGGTAAACATAGGGCTGGCGGACAGTCAGCTAGGCGATTCGAACGTATACGTGAAGCTCAGGTTCAAGAGTTCTTTAAGAGGGTTGCTTCACATGCAAATGAGGTCTTTCTGCCCATAGAGGACTTGAAGGGGATAATTATCGGCGGGCCCGGGCCGACAAAGTATGATTTTGAGAAGGGGGAATACTTGGATTATAGGCTTAGGGAGAAGATCATAGGTGTCGTTGACACGGCTTATACTGGCGAGCAGGGCGTTAAGGAGATCCTTGAGAAAGCTCCGGAAATAATGAGGAATGTGAGGTACATTGAGGAGAGGAGGATTGTTCAAAAATTCCTTTATGAGGTTGGACATGATACCGGATTAGCGACTTACGGCGAAAGAGATGTTAGGAGGGTTCTTGAGGCGGGTATAGTTGACACGTTACTGCTGTCAGAAGCTATCGATGTAACGCGTGTAACGGTCAGCTGCACGTCATGCGGATACACTTATCACGAATCTATGAGGAGCCATGAGGTAATGGGATTTACACAGTCGCTTCTGGGTAAGCAGTGCCCTAAGTGCGGAAACCCGACGCTTGAGGTTGTTGAAGAGAAGGATTTAATTGAAGAATTGGCTGAAATAGCCGAGGCTGCTGGCTCAAAAGTCGAGATAATATCGCCGGAAACAGAGGAGGGACAGATGCTGCTAAAGTCCTTCGGCGGTATAGCGGCCATCTTAAGGTATAAGATGGAGCAACATTAATAATAAACCCGAAACATTATGTTTCTCTAAGTGGAATAAGGTTAGGCGGGGTTCAGGGAAATGTCGGATCTGGAGCTCGAAATGATAAGATACAAGAAGCTTATGGAGCTGAGAAAGCGCCTTATGGAGAAGACCGAGCCTGAAGCTGAAAAACCGAGGGAGGTTAATCCATACGAGGTTTTAGATAAATTTTTTGTCGATAGGGCTTGGGAGGTCTTCAACGCTGCAAAAGCCCAGTATCCTGAAGTCGCGCAATATATTGAGAAAGTCCTTGTTAAACTCATTTTAGAGGGAAAGATTAGGGATAAGATAACGGGTGAAGAATTATATGGATTGTTTCTGCGCCTCGGATATAAGGTTAGGCTGCCAACACGCATCAACATTGTAGAGCACGGTAAAATAAAAAGCCTAGAAGAGAAGATAAGGGAGGAAACCTCTAACCAATAAACTTTCTAACAGTTTTTAAGGCTTCTAGAAAAGCCCCGCCCCTCTCAGTCAACCTGTAAACTTTCCTATCGCCAACGTTCTCTTCCCTTAATAAACCCCTTGAAACTAGAAAGTTAACTACGCGCTTTGTCCTATCGACTGGTAACTGCACGCTATAAGATAGCCTCGTTATCGTTATAGCGCCCTTTCTCCTAACAGCGTCTAACACATCAAAATAAATTTCATATCTCGTTCTCTTTTTCAACTGTGAACACTTTCATCCCTAATTTTTGCTTCTAGGTTTCAGATAAATCTTGTTTCCTACGATAGAATAATCTTCCGAGATAAATGATCTATCACGCCGTTATATCTCGCTAACAATTATATGGTCTAGATTGGTGGGGCTGGTAGGGAGTCTACCTTCTTGGGTTCCCTAGCGAAATAGACGTTTTCCTCACTTTTCAATTCCTCAGTGTACTGGAGCTCGCCCACGATTCTGCAGCCCCTCTCCAAATATGCTTTCCTAACATATATGTTTCTCGCAACTGCCCTCTCCTCCATGATTAAAGTATCCGTATAAATGTCCTCTACTTCAGCCCTCTCACCAATTCGTACTTCCCTAGCTACAACTGGCCCGCGTATTCTGCCCCTCTTACCTATCCGAACACTCTCAGCCCTTAAACCCTCTTTAGTGGCGATCTCTCCACCAACATCCACGGGGCCGACAGCTTTTACAAGCTGAGCCTTTAGGCTTCCGCCAACATCTATGGCTTCTGCCTCTAAGACTTCGTTTACCTCCACAATTCCGCCAACATCCAGTTCGCCTGATAACTTAAAGCTTCCTTCAACCTTTAATTTTCCGCCAACGCTTATCTTAACGCCTTCTGCGCTACCGGATATTAGGACTGATCCGCCTACATCTATCTCATTGAAAATTAAGTCTCCATCTACGGTCAGCGTTCCGCCGACATCGATTTTCTCTCCCCTAGATGCTCCGGTTAACTTCACGCTTCCACCAACATCGATAGACTTAAAGGCTAATGGTCTGTTCGAGTAGAACGCCCCACCAACATCAATCTTGTCTCTTATTTCTCCACCAGCGATTTCAGCTGCTCCGCCAACATCTAAGCGCTCTGAGAAAACCTCCGATTCAGCGTGGAACTTTCCACCAACCCTAATTTTATCCACTTTAACGGTGCCTTTCCCATAGAAAAATCCGCCTATATCCAGTAGATTGCTGATGGTTGAGCCGGCTATTTTAACCGTGCCGCCAACATTTATGGTTTTTGCGTTCACATTCCCATAGGATTCAAATGTTCCACCAACATCAATTCTATCAGCGTTAATGTCTCCGCCTACATCAAGTTTTCCGCCAACTTCAATATCCCCGGCATTCAAGTTTCCTCTAACCCTCAGCTCTCTGTCGACTTCAATATCTTTTGCCTTTACATTACCTTCCACGAAGAGCGAGCCGTCCTTGACTTTTACAGCCCCTTCGACAAATAAATCTCCCCTAACAGTTATCTCACAATCTTTGCCCCTCAACATGGCTGAGGATACGCTGCAGTCGAATGCACAGTTACCATAACATTGAATCATCCCTAAGACAGCGATCTTTTGAAGACCTTCTTTAGCTTTAACCGTTGCATCTTCAGCCACATATAAACTCCCCTCAACAACATCCAAGAAAACCGTTTCTCCCCGCGGAACTTTAATGTCGCCCAACATTTTCCACCATGAGCCATATTGAGAGCAAATTTGGTTATAAGATTGAGTCACAAAACGAGCGCACAAATAGTAATCACAAAATGTTACTCTTAAACCTGCCCTTTAAACAATTACCTTTATATTTCCCTTAAAGAAATAGTATTTCGGTATCGTTGTCGGGAGGAAGGTGCCGTTGAGCCACCGCCAACGCCAAGTACGTTAAGCGGTGCCAAAACAAACGCCAATGATCTGAAAACATATTTTAAAGATGGTTTTATCATGAAGGAGTTTAATGCGGTGATGTTTTTATGAGTGGAGAGGAGAATATAGAGTTTAAACCTAGAATAAAGGATAAGACTTGGGATCCGGCTAAAGAGGCTATTTTGTTTAGGAAGTGGCAGGAGGACGGGATATACAGGTTTGATGAGACCTCTCATAAAGAGGTTTTTAGCATTGACACCCCACCCCCATATGTGAATACTCCGGTTCACATAGGGCAAGCATACACGTACGTCTGGATGGATATATTTGCGCGGTACAAGCGTATGACGGGATACAATGTGCTCTTTCCAATAGGCTTAGATAAAAACGGTCTGCCAATAGAGGTTCAAGCCGAGAAAACCTTCGGCATAGTTATGCACGAAACCCCTAGAGAAGAATTCATCGCGAAATGTAAGCAGCTACTCCAAGAGAGCGGCGAGACTTCGCTAGAAACATTTAAGCGCCTAGGTTTAAGCTGCAACTCATGGGATCTTGAGTATAGGGTTGGGGGCAGATATGAAACTGACGATCCAGAATATAGGCGCTTAACGCAGGAAACGTTCATAGAGTTCTGGAAGAGAGGTTTAATCTATGAGGATGAGAAGGCCACAAACTACTGCCCGGTTTGCCGCACAACGATATCTGACGCTGAAGTAGAATACGAGGAGGAGGAAGCCCTATTAAACTACATAAAATTTAGGGTTCAGGAGACCAACGAAGAAATACTGATAGCTACGACTAGACCAGAACTGCTATGTTCATGCCGCATAATCCTCTTCAATCCTTCTGATGAACGCTACCAGCATCTTAAGGGGAAACATGCTATTGTCCCAATATATGGACATGTTGTCGAGATTATTCCGCATCCATACGCTAAGCCGGAGTTCGGCTCAGGCCTAGTCATGATATGCAGTTTCGGCGACTACAGCGACGTTAGAATACTTAGAGAACTAGACCTTAAACCTATATTCGCCATAAACGAAAAGGGTGAGATGAACGAGAACGCTGGTAAGTATGCTGGCTTAAAGGTTGAGGAGGCAAGAAAGCGTATAGTAGAGGATCTTAAGGCTGAGGGCTTACTCGTCAAGCAGGAGAAGATTATTCAGCGTAGACCTGTCTGCTGGAGGTCAAAGAACCCCATCGAGTTCGTCCAAATGAGGGAGCTCTATTTAAAGCAGGTTGAGTTTAAGGATGAGATATTTAAGCTCGCCCATCAAATGCGTTTCTTCGCGCCGGAAAGTAAGCAGATACTTATCGACTGGGTCAACTCCATCGATATAGACTGGGTCATATCTAGGCGGAGATATTATGGGACCGAGATACCTTTATGGTACTGTAAGAGCTGCGGCTACACCTATGTGCCTGAACCCGGAAGATACTATCAGCCTTGGAGAGAGCCGCCGCCAATAGATAAATGTCCAAAGTGCGGTGGGAGAGAGTTCCACGGCGAAGAACGGACATTTGACACGTGGTTTGACTCAGCAACCTCAGAAGTCTACATACTCGGCTACCTGTGGAATAAAGAGTTCTTTAATAGAAACTTTCCATGCTCGCTTAGACCGCAGGGGAAGGAGATTGTTAGAAATTGGCTCTACTTCGCTGTCTTAAAGTCTTTTCTACTCTTTGGGAAAGAGCCCTTCAGAAACGTTTGGATACATATGCATGTGGTTGATGAGCAGGGTAGAAAGATGAGTAAGAGCGCTGGAAACGTTATTGACCCGCAAGATGTTATAAGGATGTTTGGCAGCGAAGCCTTTAGAATATGGACTGCGCTTGAGGGAAACATAACTAAGGGTGACATAAGATGCTCCTTTGAGCGAATACGCGGAACCTCAAAGTTTCTTACGAAGCTATGGAATATTGCCAGATTCATATCGTCCTTCCCACAGGTAAGCGAAGACTACGATCTTGCGCCGCTTGACAGAATGATTTTGGCTAGGCTAAATGAACTTATATCTGAGTGCCGAAAGGGATACGAGGATATGAACGCCTTCCAAGCTGGCACCGCGATAAGGACATTCACATGGAATATTTTTGCGGATCACTACATTGAGGCTGTTAAGTCTAGGGCTTATAATCGAGACCGCCTTTTTAACCCAAGGCTTCAGCGCGGCGCATGGTACACGCTCCACAAATGCTTGGAGACGATTCTTAAGCTTCTGGCGCCAATATGTCCATTTATAACGGAGGCTATCTGGCTCGAACTATACTCAAATAGGAGCATACATGTCCAATGTTTCCCAGAAGAAAGAGATGAATGGAAGGACAGCATCCTCGCCCTGCTGCCTAAATTCATGGACTTCAATAACGCAATATGGCAATACAAGAAGAAAAATAATATTGCTTTAAACCAAGAGATTAACGGTATAGTCTACGCGCCAGCCGACCTAAAGCCATTTGAAGAAGACTTGAAAGCCATGCATAAAATTGGAGCCTTAATATTCGGTAAGCCGGAAACCGAGGCGGCTGAAAAAATCTCTGAGGAAGTCTTTATAGTGAAAGCTTAGGGCTGCAGAAAGCTGCTTAAATCTCTTCCTTTTCTAGATTTCCCGCTTAAAATTATCTCTTTTCCCAAGACTACTCTCATCCCGTCGAAGGCTGCCCTAGTCGGCACACCAGTCCTCTTCTCCATTAGCTCAGCTTCTTTTTCAGGCCCCTTAAGTATCATTTGCATCCCGAAATGAGTTATTAAAGCCATTTCCGGACGGGTCTCCTCAACTATTTTTATGGCGTCATCGGTTGTCATATGCCCCTCCCAAGGTTGACCGGTCGGCCTTAAGACGGAAAGTATAAGCAGCCTCAACCCGCTGTAAAACTTTGATACGTCGCTAAAGTATTCTGAGTCGGGCATATAAGCGAAGCCGCCGAACCCCTTAACTTCAAAGCGAAAACCGACCGTGTCAGGATCAGAGTGGACAGCTTTACATACAGTAACATTTATCCCGCTGACCTCAAATGATTCGCCAACCACGGCCTCTATAACCCTTTCAGGCATAGCTTGATGATACCTCGATATGGAGTTCTCGCAGACCTCATTACCCTTTAAGACGCTGCGGGCGGCCACTAGAACACCGCGCTTCTTAATGGTCCCCTCACTCATGGCCTCTATAAGCGGCTCAGCATCATTCGCATGATCGAGATGCGAGTGCGAGACAAATATAGCTCTAATTTTCTGCGGATCTAAACCCATTTCCAGCGAGTAGACGAGTGCACCAGGGCCTGGATCAATATGTATATTGACGTTGCCCTGCTCTGAAATAACCCTTATTCCTCCAGTTCTCCTCTTCTGAGTTATTGTCGCAAAACGTCCGCCTCCACTCCCAAGAAAAACAAGCTCTAACATCGCTGTAACCTCAAGCGTTTATGCGAGAAAATAATTATGTATTACTCACATATAGTGTTAGCTTTACTATCGCAGGATGTTTAAATCCATAAACAAAGGCCAATGTTTATCTAATAATGCTATTTTAAATAATGTGGGATCTCCTTAAGTCTCTAGTGGCGGTGGCTGGGTAATGAGGATAATTATAAGGATTGGTGGTTCGGTTGCGGCTTCGCCGCCAAACCCAGAGCTAATCCGCAGGTATGCTGAGCTAATAGTGGAGCTAAGGAGAAAAGGGCACGAGGTTGCCGCCGTTATTGGTGGGGGCAAATTGGCTCGGGAGTTCATAAGCTTGGGGCGCGAGTTAGGTTTGTCTGAGCAAGAGCAGGATGAGCTGGCGATATCGGTTTCAAGGCTCTTTGCTCAGGCATTAGCTATGAAGATTGGTGGGTACTCGTGGAGGAGAGTGCCTGAAACAGTTGAGGAAGCTGCGAAAGTTTTGGGTGAGAGGGGGATAACTGTTATGGGCGGCATCAAGCCGGGCATGACGACGGACACCGTGGCCGCTCTGCTAGCTTCAGAGGTTGGGGCAAACCTCATTGTTAAAGCGACCGACCAAGAAGGCGTATATACGCGAGACCCGCGAAAATACGCGGATGCCAAGAAACTGGACGAGGTGAGCTTTGATGAGCTGGAGAAAATATTGACCGAATCTAAGCATCAAGCTGGCATACATCAGATAATTGATCCGGAAGCCGTCCGCATATTGAGGGAGAAACGCATAAAAACTATTGTTGTTAATGGTTTTAAGCCGGAAAACATATTGTTGGCTATCAGCGGTGTGAGCGTCGGAACAGTAATCCAATGATAGTATAATCTAGCGAAGCAAACTTAGCTTGTTTATAGAATTTAATGATTCTACGATGCTGCCTTGCATCATTTTTCCTAGGGAAAATTATTGGGTTTTAGGTTTTAAGTACTCTATTCTCATCTGCAATTTCGCTTTCTCTTCGCTATACCCTTTTATCTTCCTCTCTATCTCGTCTCTTTTTGATTCAATCTCTTTTCTACGTCTAGAGACAGCGTTAAGCCTCATTTCAAGCTGATGGTATCTGTACTGGTCTCTGCAACGCCGCATCTCCTCGAATATTCTGTTTTCCTCGCTTAGAGCCGCAGAATATTCTTCATCAATCTTCCTTTTCTCCGACTCTAAAGCCGTCAGCATACCCTCAATCTTTCGGAGCTCTTCCTTAAGCTTTTCCAAGATTGTTGTTTGCGCCATAAATTGAAAACTAGCGATCATCCGAAATAAATTTACCGGAAAAATAGTTTTATCATTCTACCGCTTGAGACCAAGATAATTAGGATTCCCATGGAAGCTTGCAGCGAACCAAATCAGCTAATCCACTATGCCACTTGCTGTCAGCTATGGTGAAATGGGCCTTTAAAGGCTGTTCGCCGCGCAGAAGCTTAATCATAATGTGATTCCAGCCGCTTTTAAGGTCTGCCGCCGTGTAGTTTGAGCCATCGCCGCCATAATTCGGCCTTAAGGGAACTGGTTTAACTGTCTCATGAATCATCTTGCCGTTAAGCCAAAGTCTCATTCGGCTATTGTTCGGCACACCGATCACTACCCTTCTATCGTTTGGCGAATAAATAAAATGTCTCAGATATATTATTCCAGGCTTCCCCATGAAGAAGCCCTCAACCTCAAGCGAGTTTTCAGGCCATGAAACCGCCTTCCATCCTTCGCCGACCTCGTAGAGGTTTAAATCCTTTTCAGGCGGGAAACACGCCTCTAGGGATAGGGGTTCGCGAAAGACCTCGGAGACAAGCCAACGGAAGCCTCCGGTAAAGACCACCGGGATGCACATAAGCCTCGGCCTATTCTCTAACACTATTTTAACTATGCATTCATTTGAGGGGTTTATGTGGGCTGCTGGGGCAGTAACCGAAAACTTGAAGGACGCTTGCTCTTTTGCCTTCAGCGTTATTTGCTGTGGAGTATTCGGCTCCAAAATCCATCCTCTCGGTGTATAAACCTCCATGCTGCCAGATACCGGCGTTAACATCATGTTTTTAACGGTCACTAGGAAACAGCTTTTTTCATAGGGAAGAACGGCTGGTCTATCTACGTATGTTACTGAAGCCTTTACGCTCACCAAATCATAGTCAATAGTGTTAGGCGGCAGATCCCAAAGGTTTTTAATCTCATCGATTAAGGGGTTGAGAACCCTCTCCGCGTTTGCAAAGTCATCAGTTTCGGAAACTTCAATTGGAGCGTTAAAGCTGGATAAGATCTTTTCGCCTATGCCGCATACTTCGTCCGTTAGCTCTCCGAGTGTTCTTGGAACATGTATATTTTTTATCCCCTCGCTAACCACAACTCTATCGCCCAAAGGTTTAACCCATTTTTCAGGAAGATCGCTTCCGCCGCAAATTATTCCCCATATTGCGCCCACAGTTGCCCCGGTGCAGTCAGTATCCCACCCGCAATTCACAGCCTTACAAATAGCGTCCCCGAAATCCTCCCCATAAAGCAAGCCGATTGTTTGGAAGCCTAAGTTTATGGGAGAGTATTGGGCTATGGGGCTGTAAACTGCTCCTTTAACTTTCTCGCGCGCCTCCTTCCAGTCTAATCCGTTTAAGTAGGCTTCTAGCGCCGTTCTTACGGCTTTATGAGTCAGGGAGTCTTCAGGAATGGCCGCTAAACCCATATTCACCAGCTTAACCCGGTCGCTTATAATAAAGGCCGCCGATTCAACAACAGCGTTAAATACTTCGCCGTAAACTGATTCACCTCCAGCATGATCACATATAGCATCTTGATACGCATATCTAGCGGCTATGTTAGGCGCTCCCGGCGCTATGCAAGCCCATATCTCCGACCTTATCGGGCTGCCCATGCAATTCTTAAACCAATTATTATACCAGCCTGAAACAGGAGGCTGCAAACCAAGCTTCAAGTTCATCTTATGTAAGCCGTACTCATCATAATTGTAGATTATGCAGTCAAGCCAATATTCAGCCAACTCTCGCGCAGTCAAGTTAACCCCGCGGTCTCTGAGCGCCTGAAGCCAGACAAGCTGAATCTCCAAGTCATCATTAGGTACTCCGCCCTCAACAAGCTTAGGATACCACCAAACATCGAACATCTCCTCCCGCCCATAAAGGGCTTCTAGAGGCCCCCCAACTGTTCCGCCAGCGTTCTTACCCAGCCAGCAGCCGTAAACTTTATCCCAGTAGGTTTTCCTACTAATCCGTAACCTCATGTAGACCCCCTAGAAAATAATGTTATCAAAACCAATATATTGTTTAACTTAATGTGGAGCGGGGAAACGGCACAGCATAAATACTTGAAGAATCATTTTACTTATTGATAACATTGTTGTCGAAATCGAAGGCCACCCGAGTCGCTTTACTTCTCATCTCAGCGATATCCTTAACCCTATATTTTCTCCCAACCTACGACCCACCCCCCATATCCACGGGCGCTAGATGGAGCTATTATTACAGGGAGAAACTGACCTCTAACGGTAAAACATGGTATGAAGCCGATGAGGAGCTAAACTACTCAGTTGTAGGTGAAAGAGACGGCATTTTAATTGTAGAGCTAAACCGCACTTTTAGGCAAATATATTTTTCCGCAAACGGGTCTGAATCCTTCGTGCTTAATGGATCAAACATACAGCTATTCTTCGTAGACCCCAAAAGCCGCATGTATCAAGATGGAACCTACACTAGCTGGTGGATACCAACAAACATCTTTATTGGCAGTCTAGTCCCAGTATGGAACCTAAACCTTCAGGTTAAGGGGCTATCATGGACTATTGTTAACGGAAGACTTGTTGAATGCTGGATTCTGGAGTATAGGAGCGCAAATGAGGAATATACGGCTCTTTATGAGAGAACTCTAGGCCTATTTATCCGGCTTAACATTAGGAGAGAGGCGGGCTTATATCAAACACTCCTAATAGAAAGGTGGCTTAGAGACACAAGCATAGGGCTGCCTCTACAAGCCACGTTAAGACCATTCCTAGTAATTGTGGGGGCTTCATCCGCAGCAGCCCTACTCTCATATTACGCTAGAAGAGTCCGAAAATATTTGTCAAGGCCCAAGGAAGCTCAGGGCCCAATCCTAACCTGATTTGAGCCTAACAATACATGTTTACGGAATGGCATGAGAGCTAGACAAAAAGCGTATACTTGCTCTGACTTTATTGCTCAGCGAGCCACCTATAAATCGTCTTCAACGGTATGTTAAGATCCTCTGCTATCTTTTTTGCACTGTAACCTTTGCTCTTAAGATCTTTCACTAGCGCTTTACTTCTTCTCCTCTCGGCTTTACTGTATCTCGCTTTGTTTTCAAATATAACTCGGTCCTCATTACCGAATAGCGAGAGAGCTAGCATAAAGGCTCTAACATAGTTGCAGTCTCTGCTCATGTAGCCGATTATCCTAACCCTATAATCCTCAGCAATGTATTGTTTGATCTGACTTAAAGTTTCCTCCATTAAATCGAAGCTCATAGGTGAAGAAAACCTGATCTCCACTAACCGACTCTCCGGCTTAACTACCACCGAGTACTTTTCTTTAGCCATCTCCCATTCACCCGCAAATATGTTTTCATTTTATTAGAGGAGGGCGGCTTATAAATTTTTCTCATTATAGAAAAATTTAAAAATGCGAAAAGTTTATAAGTTTCTTCTCAAATTATAAAAATTGAAAAATGAGAAAAAGGAGGCGATGCCTATGATTGGAGTAAAAGCAGTATTAAAGATGATTGAAAATAAGATAACTGATCGAGGACCTCCGATAAAAAATTCTGTTTAAACTTTTTTTGGGTTTTTAATCGCCGGACAAGTTGATTTTCAGGAATAATGTTAAAAGGTAGTTCGGAGAAAACATTAACATTAATTATAGCTTGATGTAAAAGCAAGCTGCTTCTTATGCGCATTTAAAGATTTAAATAGTAAAGTAACACTTTTCTATAGGATCGTAATATCATGCTAGATCTAATGTCGACGGAGAAGTGAAAGAATTGTCTGAGGAAAAACATGAAATTACGAGCGAACTCTTAAATGAAGCCATAAAGTTTCATGGTCATCTGGGCCCATTCCTTGTGTTAGGGTTAAAGGCGGGATTATATGCTAATGGGGTTCTTGGAAAAGACTGCTTTAGGACTAGAGTTTTTGTTGAAACTAAGCTGAGCCCGCCGTACTCCTGTCTTATTGACGGGATTCAAGTTGCTACAGGTTGCACCATGGGTAAGAGAAACATTGAAGTTAGGGATGGAAATCTTATATCGATAAAGTTTACTAGAGATGATAGGGTTCTTGAGATGAGACTTAAGGAGGAAGTTCTTGAGTATTTGAAGGATATGCGTACTGAGGAGGATGCTAGACGAAAAGCCTTAGAGATTATGCGAAAGCCAGTTAATGAATTATTTGATTTTAATGCAACAGGGCTATAGTTGCAGGAACCATATGCTTCCTGCCATAGCCGGTATCTTCCTCAAAGCCGCCTTTAATATGAGCAGCGAAGTAATTGACGATAGGGGCACGTGGATTGCGTTGAAAATTCCGGTAAATGTGAGAGCCCATATCCAAACGTCAAACGATGAGGTGATGCTCATGCCTACAGCTCTAAGCGTGGTCTCTGCAAAAAGGAGGTAGTTAGGGGCTATAATGAGGAAAAGCAGTATATTATTAAAGGTGCAAACAATAACCCTTAAAATTATTCCAAAAATTGTTCCGAAAAGGAAGATTTTTGGTAAACTTACTCCACCATATCCTCGAAGAAGTCTCAGCCCAATCTTAATCCCGATCCAGAAGCCGATAATCATTGGCACCACCGCTAAGAACTTCATCAATGGTCCGAGCCATCCACTTCTGAGGGTTAACCCAATCCAATGAATAATTTCGGCGATTAGCGCTGGAACCGGTCCACCGAGCATGAAAACCATCATGACGGGGATTTCGGCGAAATCAAACTTCAAGTAGGGGAGTAGAGGAAAAGGAATCTCAGCCCTTGCTATAGTTAAGATTATGGATAAGCTGGAGAACATGGCGATATAGGCGAGGACTACGCTTTTTCTGCGGAGCATCGCTTCACCTCCTAATGCTTCTCTCATTCTACTTATTTAAAAGTTATTACTCAAAAATAAGTAACATTTAAGCCTAAAAATAAACCTACAATATTTATAGCTTTAGGGGTGTGAGTGGAGTGCAGAACTTTTGGAGCATAATTGTAGGTAGGAGAAGCATCAGAATCTATTCGCCAGAGACTATTCCAGAGGAGACCATCCTTAAAGTCATTGAGGCTGTTAGATGGGCTCCTTCAGCCCATAATGCTCAGCCCTGGCGATTCATCATAGTGACTGCCCCTGATGTGAAGAAGCGCTTAGCTGAAGCTATGGCTTCTGATTGGATGAGGGATCTTGAGGGGAATGGTGTCTCCAAAGAAGAAGTTGAAAGGTTGACCAGCGAGTCGATTAAACGTTTTTCGGAGGCGCCAGTTTTAGTGGTTGCTGCTTTAACTATGAGGGATATGCATAAGTATCCTGATAGGCGGAGGCAGAGACTTGAGCATTTGATGGCGGCGCAGAGCTTAGCCGCCGCGATACAGAACATCCTTTTGGCCGCTCATGCTGAGGGTTTAGGCGCATGCTGGTTCTGTGCACCCTTATTCTGCCAAGAGACCGTTAGGAGGGTTTTAGGGATGCCGCGTGAGGTTGAGCCCCAGGCCCTAATAACGATCGGCTATCCGGCTGAAAGCCCTGAGCCCCCGCCTAGAAAGCCACTTAAAGAGATAGCCTTTAAGAATTATTGGGGTGTTAGCCTATGATAACGGCTTTAGCTGGCGGGGTTGGCGCCGCGAAATTTCTTTCTGGTCTTGTTAAAATTATTCCTGAGGAAGATCTAACGGTTATCGTTAATACAGGGGACGACATAGAGCTTTTTGGACTACATATTTCGCCGGATCTAGACATAGTCGCCTATACTTTAGCTGGCATAGTGGATGAGGAGAAGGGTTGGGGAATAAGAGGTGACACGTTTCACTGTTTAGAGATGCTGCGGAGATACGGATACGAGACATGGTTCAATCTAGGCGACAGAGACCTAGCGACACATATTCATAGAACGATTCTCTTAAAAAGCGGTCTAAAGCTCTCTCAGGCAACTAGGAAGATATGTGAAAGTTTAGGTTTAAAGGTTAATATTCTCCCAATGACCGATGATAGGTTTGAGACCTGGATCGAGACTGAAGCCGGGTTAATGCATTTTCAGGAATATTTGGTTAAGAGGGGGGCTAAGGACAGGGTTTTAGGCGTAAAATATGTTGGTGCGGAAAACGCGAGTCCAGCGGAAGGGGTTATCGAGTCTATATTGAAAAGCGAATTAGTGATTGTTTGTCCAAGCAACCCGATTGTAAGCATAGGCACAATATTGTCAGTTAAGGGCGTGAGAGAAGCGTTAAGAAAAAGCCGGGCGCGTAAAATTGCTATAAGCCCTATAGTTTCCGGAGCGCCGATAAAAGGTCCGGCCGATAAGTTGATGAGCGGGCTTGGCTTAGAGGTATCGGCTTTCTCGGCGGCATATTTATACAGAGACTTTCTAGACGTATTTGTGCTAGATCAATTAGACGTAAGAGAGAAAGATAGGATAGAGGGGCTTGGAATAAAAGTTATTTTGACCAATACAATAATGAGGACATTAGAGGATAAAATTAGCCTTGCGAAAACGGTTCTTAAAGCATTCTAAAGCATTTAACGCCTAAACTTCATATCTGAGGGCTTCAGCTGGCTTTAACCTAGCTGCATATATGGATGGGTAGGCTGCGGCGACAACGCTTATTAAGGCAGCTACTCCAATAGCCATTCCAATAATGGTTGCATATCTAACTATGGCTCCTTCAAAGAATACTAGAGGCCCATATTGAATATAATAGATGACTACTGCAGAAACCCAGCCGACCACTGCGCCGATGGCGCCGCCTATTATACCTAGCAGTAAAGCCTCTATAAGGAATATTTCTAGAACAGCGCTATCAGTTGCACCCAAACATTTTATGGTGCCTATTTCCTTGTAGCGTTCGGTCACCGACATCAGCATAGAGTTCACTATTCCAACTCCGCAGACAAGTAGGGCTATAATAGCTACCCATATCTGGTACTGTTGAGGGGCCCCGCCGATCTCGGGCCTAGAGAGTATTTCTCCCATAGTTAATAGCGACACAAGAAAAGCGATGCTTAATAAGACTGAGAGCGAGGTTATCATGGTTCTTGTAAAACGCTTCCTGATGCTTTCAAGACAATACTTGAATGCATCGCTTATCGGAAACTTTATGCTTCCAACCTCACCTATTCCAGATTCAGTCTGCCCGCTCATAGATGTTATTCCATCCTCATTGTTATATATTATCCACTATCGAAATATATTTTGGATGTATTTAAATTTTGTCAGTGGTTTTCTCCTCTAGGGTTCTTTGAACCTATGAATTCATACAGATTAAATTAAAGGGGAGGGTTAAGCATACAGTTTATAAAGCCTATAGCTGTGCGGCTCTATCCATAGTGGAAAGACCGTTTCATCCTCTCTCTCATACCCCTTAATCTCTCTATTTAAGGTTAAGTCGTACAGCTTAGCGCTTTTCCCTCTAATCACTAAGCTGTATTTTGAGTGATGGGGCAAAAAGGATTCAACCACAATGGTATCGTTGTCGTAAGCAAACAAGCAAATTTTGCTCGGCCCCTCAATATAGGCTTTCATGTCCCCAGCCAAAATCCGCCTTATCTCTACGAGAACCTCTTTAGGCAGATGGTATAAATCGCCGAAATTATCCGGTACAGTTAGGATGTAAAGCGCCCCTTTAGCGTACTGAGAGTATAAGAGTAGTGGGTACCCGTTGCCTTTGCTTAGGCAGGTTACAATCTCCCAAACATCGTTGGTTGGATACTTTATTTGAGGTATTAAGATTTCGGCATCAGAGTGATATATTTCAGAAAACATGAATTTAGAGAACCTGCTAACCAAAACTCTCTTATCCGTACACTCAACCTCAACAATGCTTGATAAGCCTTTGTCTTGAAGGGCTTTAAGCAGCCCGGAAGTGATGATGATTTTTCCGCCCTGAAGCAAATGCTCCCTAATCTTTTCGAGAATTTCTTGATCAAATTTCGCGTTCTCCGTCAACAGTATTGTTTCTTTGTTGTTTGGAAAGTATGGTGTAAGATCTAATGGTATGCCTATCATGCCGATGTAGTTGGGCAGAAAATCTTCGTTTGACGAGGAGTTGTAGGGTTTATAGCATGGGACGCCGATCGGTTGACCCAGATGGCTCAGCGCTATATCGGCATCCTCAAGAGCGTTTCCGGCCACATGCGCAACCGAGCTAAGCGCTCTTCGGGAAACTCCTGCTCCCTCACCGATCGATTTAACCAACGCACCATAGCAGAATAAGGTGATCTCTCTCGCTTTAGCGAAAAGGGTAAACCTAATTTGCTGAGCATATATATCCATAACTCTTCTAGCAAATGGATCCACCCATCCTCCGAGGTTCTTTCCGGGGCTAACGTTTTCGAGGTACCGCATAATTAAGTAGCTTTGGTATGGCTGTAGATGCTGATAAGTATACTCTGAGTCCCTGGTTTCGGTTCCAGTATAGATGCCATCAAAAATTTTCGATTCTCCATTCAAGTCATAGCCTAGAAACTGATAATGTTCATACCAGTTAGGATATTTAATTATTAATTTTACTTTTGGATTAACTGTTTTCGCCGCCTCAATTATGTTTTTAGCAGCCTTAACCAGCATTTTAAGCCGGTAACTTGCCCAGCTCTCATCACCCTTCTGTTTAATGCAAACTTCACATTTACAGTTCGTAAAGAAGAAGTCGTCGATGATTATTTCATCAAAAAATTTGGCAGTATAGGAAAATATCTCCTTGAGCTTATTTACATGTTCGGGGTTAGAATAGCAGAAGGTTCGCATCCATTCTCGCTCATTCATAACCGGACAAATACCGCCGGAAACTCTAATGCCCCTGTCCTCAAAGAACCCTTTAATTTTCAGTATAGTTTCCTCATCGGCCAAGACCATATCACGAAAGGTTTCGAGATACACCTTATTAAACTTGACAAATCTAGATATCTCGTCAAAAGATTTTTCTAGCCAAAATTGATCCGCCATTCTTAACACATCGTAGATTTGACAGTAGATCGCCACATCAAAATTTACATAACCCTTTTGCAGAGCCACTCCTCCTGTTTAACATTCACTAAACGAACTATGTTTTAACAATCAATATTTACAATCAATATTTAATAATATTTAATTTAATATTTAGCGTCCCTATACTCGCAGCCGCCTTTTCACTTTTGATCTCTATGGGCCTCGGTGCTGGAGGGCGATTTCTAGAAAAATTTATAACTTGGCTCTTCATATCCAAAAGTAAGAGAAAAGGCATGATACCTCAAAATTTTCCCTTAGATCGGGTCGTGTAGGCCTTGTCCGAGACCAGAAAATGTTTCTCAACATGCAATAAGTTCAAATGCGGAAAGAATTTTTTGGTGTTCCGCGGAAAAATGCCCTGGTGCCGATGGACTGAGGAGCCATGTAATCCGGTGAACTGCAACTACGCGATGTGCATGATTAGACGCCTACTTCCAGGAGGCATATGCGGAGAGACACTAAAGAGAAAAACCATTGAGAAGGGGCCGGAAGAGGAGGCTGTGCCTTCGATAAAAGTTAGAGGGAAAATTTTCAGAAAAATCGGCGAAAGAGAGATTTTTTAAGGCTGAATCTGGGCTTCCAGCGAGGCTAGCGAAGAACTGCGTCATTAAACCTATTTTATTTTTTAATGTTTGTTTACAAGATAAATGCCAGTTAATATAAGCGCGAAACCTAAGAGTAAAGAAGGCCTAACGGGTTCTTTCAGAAAAATCCAGCCGAAGAAGAGCGCCGCTGCTGGCACTGCTAGACTTGATGTGGAGACTATTGTCGCCTCTTCGATTCTTATAAGGGCTAGCCATATTGTGGATGCCACCGCTGATCCGAGAATAGCTATGTACAGTATTGAGAGAATATATGTTATGTCCACGCTGAAGGTTAATTTATCTAGCATTGACGTAACGGTTATGAGGAAAACTGTTCCTATAGGAAATTGAACAACGTTTACGATTTCCGGGTTAACATGCGTTAAAAATTTTTTGTAGTAAATCGTTGTAACCGCCCAGAGGAAGGCGCCTGCAATAAGAAATAGTGTCGCGCTCGATAGAGTTATTTGGCTGACACGCTCCACATATATTATCACTACGCCAAGGAAGCCGAGAGCTGCGCCCAGTACCCTGACCATGGTGATTTTTTCGTTCAGAAATAATGCTGCCAAGCAGAATACGAATAAGGGCTGCGTGTAGGTTAAAATCGAGCTTAGGCCTGAAGTTTCATATAGTAGGCCTATATGGGTTGACGCCATTCCAGTTGCGTTCACTATACTGTTGAATACAAGCTTAAGCCACGTATTAGCGTCCCTCGGAATCTTTTTTCTCTCAAGTATTAAGACTGGTGATAGCGCTATTGAAGCCAATAAAAGCCTCTGCGAGATAAGGTTTAGTGGACTAACAAAATTCAACCCCACTTTCATAACAGTCCAGTTGAAACCCCATATTGAAACCACCGCGGCCATAAGCGCCCAGCTTCGTCTTTTCAATTAACGGAGCCTCCGGACAAAGATTCTAAGTTGCTTAAAACAGTTATTAAAGGTTTATTTGAAGAAGGTTTAAATTGCATTGGGTTGAAATATAATTGTTCTGGCTTTAGATCATAAATTAACTGAATTAACGCTTTCAGAATCTCGGAGGTTTGCTAAATGGCTAAGATTAAGCTCGGCGTAATAGTTTCTCTAAGAAGGGGGAATTTGGAGGAGGAGATTGAAAAGGTTCACAAATACGGTTTTCCAACATGCCAGGTCGCATGCTGGGACATGAACCTATACGAACGTGATGTTGCCCATTATCTCAAGAAACTGTCCAGCAAATATGACGTTGAGGTTACAGCTGTGTGGGCCGGCCTGCCCGGCAAATACGTCTGGAACTTTATAGATGGCCCCAGCACAATAGGTCTAGTGCCCATAGAAACGAGAGAGGTGCGCGTAAAAGCATTGAAAAAGGCTTCCGATTTTACTAGGGATTTGGGCGTTGAGAACATAGCTACGCATGTTGGCTTCATACCGGAGAACCCTAGAGACCCCATTTATATTTCGCTTATAGATACGCTTAAAGACGTTGCTGAGTACTGCGCGGACAATGGGCAGTTCTTCCTTTTTGAGACGGGGCAGGAAACGCCTATAACGCTCCTTAGGACAATAGAGGATGTTGGGGCAGACAACCTCGGAGTAAACTTTGATCCAGCGAATCTCCTGATGTATGGGAAAGCTAACCCGGTAGATGCCTTAGACATCCTTGGGAAATATGTTCGCGGAGTTCATGCAAAGGACGGTGAATATCCTACTAATGGGCGGGAGCTGGGTAAAGAGAAGCCCTTAGGGGAAGGCAGAGTGAACTTTCCATCTTTGATATCGAAGCTCAAGGCGCTGGGCTATAATGGCGCCATAACCATAGAGCGTGAAATACAAGGACCACAGCAGATAGAAGATATATTGAGGGCTAAGAAAATACTAGAGGGGCTCATTTAACATCATTGGATCTGGAGACTCAGGATTCTCTTGGAACCGTCAGATCCGATATATCGACGCTGTGGTCGTATATGCGGTTCAACAATGAGATAACCGTAGCTAAGTCTTGAGCCCTCTCTAAGGGTAGAGAGCTTGCCGACAATTCAACTTTTCTGCTCAATTCGCTTATCTTCGACTCATTTTCCCTCACGGACTCCGCGATAAGAATGTTGCGTGAGAGAAAAGCTGCGACCGCATCGTTATAGACTTCATGAATAGCCTTATATAATTCGTATAGAGCGTTTGCCACGTTGCCTCCTAGCTTTAAATCCCTGAACTTAACCGCGTACTCCGCTATCTGTGAAGATTGGTCGGCTACGGCTTCAACTAAACTTGCCGTCAGCCTATAGTCTAAGCAGTCTATAGGGTACATGTTCAGTCTCTCACCTAGACTGGGATTCTGGATAATTGTTCTCAGAATCCTGACAAGTAGGAAGTAGAGCCTATCCACCTCATTATCTCTAGCAATAACGTTTTTAGCTAATTGCGTGTCTCCCTCCAAAAGCGCTGTAACAGAATCTTTACACATGCCTGAAGCAATTAAGTGCTCTCGACGCAGAATTTTTTCAGGCGACAACGCTGATGGCTCCAGTAAGCATTGCATGACAATTTTGCTATAGTTTTCTTCAATTATCTCTAGGCCTATGAGGCGGGATGACGATTTTTTAATCGCGTCTCTTTGATCAGGCGTTATTCGATCTTTTGCTTCAATAGTTATAATGTCGTAGCCTAAAAGATACTTGCTGATGATCTCGCGGCTTAAGTGCGGTCCAGGCCTAATAATAGTGGTTCTTGGGGCAGGTTCAACATTATACTTCGGGTCAATTATGAGCTTGCCGTCAGGGGTCACCGTGCTCGCAACTATTGTTCCACGTGTTATGCCGTGACGCATAGCCCATTCCTTAGGCAAAGTTACAAAAAATGTTCCGCCCCTAGTCATCTGTATTTTTCGGATCTCCATTCTCTTCCCTTCACAAAATATAATTTCTATCTCATTAAGTATATCTTTATCTTCAGAAATATAAAGAGTTAAGGATGTTGCGCTGAGATACATATGCATATATTTACTGTAAGAACCCCTATAACTCTTATAGGAAATAAGGCTTTATTGAGAAAGGAAAATGTCAGGCGACTTAGAAAGCGTTAAGGCCGCGGTATCTCTTGTAATTGAGGCAGGGTATCAGATCGACAGAGAAGCCTTCGAGTTTCTAAAAAAGGTCTCGCATAAAACCGATTTAACTTCTCTGGTTAAGGCCGTCATCGAGGAGATTAACGCTCTCCCGGAAAAACCTTTGTTCATAACGCGTAAACTTTTGGAAGAGAAGGTGGACAAGTCTATTCTGCTTGGGGAGGATAGAAGCGCAGGTTTTGTCAGTGGAAAGACCAGCTTTCAGCCATATGCCAAGGGTGTTGAGAGCGATTTTAAAGTGATAAGTGATCCTACAGAGAAAATAAGCGCCACAGGTTCTCTAGAAGATTGCATAGAATATTTTAGGAGCAGGTTTAGAAAACTTAGTAAAATAATAAAGAGCAGGGGAGACGCTAGAGACGCTGGAAATATCTCCGACGCCTTAAAGGCTCCAGAAAATTCAAGGGTAAAGTTCATATGTATGGTGACCGATAAACGTGAAACAAAGCGTGGAATATTTTTCAGGGTGGAGGATCTAGAGAGCTACGCGACAATCTTCGCTCCAGCGGAAAAACATGAGGTATATTCTAAGGCTCAGAGGATCCTTCTAGATCAGGTTATCTGTGTGAGCGCTTTGCATGGTAAAGGAGATTTATTTGTGGTAGAAGACATAATTCTACCAGACGTCCCATTAAGAAAATCAGCCAGATCCTCGGTGCCAGTCTGCGCGGTTTTACTTTCAGATCTACATGTCGGAAGCAAAATGTTTATGGAAAAGGAATTTAAGCACTTCGTAAAGTGGCTGAGGGGAGAAGTCGATAAAGAACGTCTTAGAGATCTAGCAGGTTACGTCAAATATCTGGTGATAGCTGGCGACATAGTTGATGGTGTTGGAATATACCCGCAGCAATACGATGAGCTGGAGATAAAGGATCTCTATAAGCAGTATGAGAGGGCGGCGAGGGAACTCGAAGAAATCCCTGACTATATTGAAATAATCGTTATACCAGGCAACCATGACGCGACTAGGAGAGCTCTACCTCAACCAGCTATCCCGCGAGACTACGCTGAACCCCTTTATAAGCTTGGGAGAATTCACTTTTTAGGCGACCCCTCAGTAATAAGCCTACATGGTGTCACAATCCTTATAACTCATGGAAGGAGCCTAGACGACATAATATCCTCCTCCCCAAACATGAGCTTTCAGTCACCCGAAGAAGCTATGAAAGTTCTCCTACAATGTAGGCATTTAGCCCCAATTTATGGGATGAGAACATTGATATCTTCTGAAAAAATTGATCATTTAGTCATAGAGCATGTGCCCGATATATTCCATGCAGGACATGTACACATGATGAAATACACCACTTACCGCGGCATACTAGTAGTGAACTCCGGAGCATGGCAAAGACAAACAGAATATCAGAGGGAGATGGGTCATGTGCCTAATCCAGGCATAGTTCCCGTGGTGAACCTGCAAGACTTTAATATTTTCTCAATGGATTTCACTTCAGTAACATAAGGGTGGGAGAAAAACGTTTAAGCGTTGTCCAGCTGTTGGGACAAATATTTTGACTTATAGCTCATTAAGCTTCTGAACCTATCATCTTCAGAAAAAACATCAAATATGATTTTACGTGGAATACCTAAACTTATTTTCTTTGTTCGCCCATACCGCCCAAGGCTGACGACTCTCGAGTTTAGGAGCCCCATAACATCTAGCTCATTTATTAGCCCACTAACCCTTCTTTGCGTTAATGGGGTTATCCCTATCTGTTCACAAAGTTCTAGGTAAAGATTATATATGTCCCCTGTAACTGAGCGGTTGGGATCAACCTTGTTAAGAAAATACACGCTTAAAAGAACAATTTTTGAGTGCGTCGGCAAGCTCTTTATGCTCTCGTAAACCTGATCATGCTCTATCCTCTCTTGAGCCTCCCGCACGTGCTCCTCAGCAATCTTCCTGTCGCCTCTCCTCTCAGCTATTTCGCCAGCAACCCGCAAGAGGTCGAGAGCCCTTCTAGCATCGCCATGCTCAGAAGCCGCTAAGGCAGCGCAGAGCTTAAGGGCTCCTTCAGATAAAACCCCATCATAAAATGCCATTTTAGCTCTTTCCATAAGTATATCTTGAAGCTCCTCAGCAGTATAGGGCTTGAAAACCATCTCTTCCTCGCTTAACGTGCTTAAAACTCTTGGGTCAAGAAAATCTTTAAATTTTAAGTCATTAGATATGCCCACTATTGAGACTTTGCTCTGCCTTAAACTTTCATTTATTCTTGTAAGCTCATATAGCAGTGCGTCGCCGCGAATCTTTACAAGAGCATCGATTTCATCTAGAGCAACTATGAAAATTATGCCTTGAGACTCCAGATTCTTTTTAAATCTATCAAATATTTCGCCGACAGCAAGGCCTGTAAAGGGAACCCTGACATTAATGCTTGAGCATAGGGCTGCTAAAACCCTATACTCTGTCCCTGCGAGCCGGCAATTCACGAAGCAGACTTTAACCGGTGAACCGACTTCCTCAGCTTTTTGAGTAAGTTTATTTAGCACAAACTTGACAACTGCCGTCTTTCCAGTGCCAGTTTTACCGTAAATAAAGACATTAGAGCAGGGTGAACCCCTTAAAGCTGGAGCAGTTATCTCGCCTAAATGGAGGATCTCCTCTCTTCTATGTGGAAGGTTATCTGGAACGTAATCGTGCCTTAAGACCTCTCTATTCTTGAAAATCTTTGAACCCTTAAGGAAATGCGCAAATACCTCATCTAAAATATTTTCTCGATCCATCCGCTGAACCTCAGCTAAGAGAAATGTCTCGTTTTTACTTAAAATGTTTAAGGGTGAGCGATTAAAGGTCTCTGTACAAAAAACTAGATAGGAATATGAAAAGCATTAAAGGAAAACGGGGCCCACCCCTATATTTCTACTGGAAACAGTCTCATAGATTCTTTTTATTTTTTCTTTTTTTTCTTTAAGAAAAACAGTCTCCCATTTTTAATGGGGAGAATTGATATTTAATGAAATCTATACAATATTCTGTATAATGTCAACAAAACATTTTAAGATATCTCTACATAATATGATAACCACCTATCTATATCGGAGACATGACGAAGAATAGATTAGTGCTCAAAATTGTCAAGAAAACAAGTTACTTTAATTTCCATTAACGATTTTCCAATGGAAAAATAGGGGTCTGGGCGATACTTCTTATGGATAGAAAGAAAAATTCTATTAAATATCTTTAACAAAGATGTGAACTGCCCGTTAAATCTCCGCTACTATAACCATAATTTTAAATCTTCTAAACAATTTCAGCGATTTAACACACCATTTTTTGTTAAATGAGTCACCCCTCCCTTTCCAGTGGAAAATAACAAAAATTTTTGTTTTTCTCGCTTTTGAAGAAAAATTCTCAATGTTAACCTTGTTAACCAGAAAAATTGCAAATTTTTCTCTTTTTCAAAAATTAAGAATAATTTTTCTCTTTTCTTTTCTAGATGTTAACCAAATAATTTATAACTTGTGAAGTGATAATTGTTAATGATGGCGGGAGCATTGGTGGAAGAATAATTGCCCGTAAGAAAGATGAAAGTCGAAGTTTACGATGAATCTGGGAACCGTTACACGATTAGTTTTGAGGGTAGAGTTACGAAAGAAAAGGCTCAAAAAATTTTCGACATAATTGAGCTGCTTGGAGGCATACCCGTAGCTGAACCATCCACTTTTTCACAGGATCTCTCGAAAATCGAGAAAGTGCTCTTTGTAGTGAAAAAGAATTTCCCGATATCGTGGTTCTCGGCTAGGGACGCTCAAGATGTGTATGAAAAGGAAACCAGCGAATCAATTAGTTTAAGCGCTATCTCAACCTATCTTTCAAGGCTTGCGGAAAGAGGGGTACTTATAAAAAAGAAAGACGAGAATAGAATCTTCTTCAAGCTCGTATCACAGGAATTAAGAGAGATTATAAAGCCTTTTAAGGGCTAAGTTTTCCCTTTCTTTAAAATGTTCTCCATCTCCCTCTTCAATTTATATACGTATGGTATTCTATCTTCTCTCCTCTCCACATAACCACGCGCATATAGGCTCTTCATTAAGCGCGCAGTATGCTCCCTAGTCAGCTTGATCCGATCTTTTATCTCAGAGACGGTTTTTTCCCCCTCCTCCGCCAAAATTTCTAAGACCTTCAGCTCCGTCTCAGTCAATGAGGTTAAGACCTTGTCTTTATCTTCTATTGGAAGCAATGCGGATAGGTTAGTTGCATCAGGCTCTTTCCCAGCTTTTTCTAACCCACTATCTCTCTCAATTTTATCCACTCTCTCCAACAAACTATTATATTTGGCCGCTAAATCCTCAATCTTCTCTTTTAGGCCCCCATATTCCGCGGCCATCTTCTCACAGCGTTCAGATAGGCTCTCGACTCTTTCCCTAAGGCCTAAAATCAATGATTCTAATTGCTTCTCTCTATCAACGGAAATTTTCCCATAGTTCTCAGCAACCTCCTGAAGCCTTCTCTCAATCTTTTGGAGATCCTTGTTGAAGCTGAAGATTATGTCTTCAAACAATTTTTTCATGTCCTTATGTTTCAAAAGCTCGCTTCTTAGCTTCTTAAAATAGATCAGTAGGGATACGGAGGAAATACAAAATATGATCGTGTAGATTATTAGTATCGTGATCTCCATGACGTCACCCCTTCGTGACATCACAAATCACGTGATGCAAACTAATCACAACCTGATCACATTATGATCACATGTCTCTTAAAATACTTTCGTTTCTTTAACATACATTTTTCATATGGAAACATATCTAGTTCGTGGTGACCCACTAGGCTAAAAGATGTGAAATTGACCTAGGAAAGGTTCTCTCACCTGGTGGAGAGATCGCTTAGCCCTCAGATTTTTGCCTCTACTAACAAGGTATCTTCTTCAAGAGTGTGATGTTACGTGATGTGATTTTGTGACATCACGTTCTTCCCGAGAGCGCCCTTGCTTTTGAGAGCGTAGATAAACCTTTCTCTATCTCATTTTGAAGGGTTTGCAGTATTCTGATCTGCTCCTCGCTTACCCGTCTCATTTCCCATAGCTCCTTATATTTCTCGCTGTAGGCGCGTATTTTGCTTGAGATTTCAATATAAGGTTCAAGGCGTGCGTCCTCGAAGACTCCCAGATAGCCTAAAAGAATCACTGTATAAATGGATCTGATTATATTTTTTCTTGCCTGCGCTAAGGTTCTATTGAAGGCCCCGCGACTTACGCCGGATTTTATGAGCCTTAGCTTCGCTTTATCCTCGTAAACTATTTTTTTATCGACTATTTTTTCAGCCAAAATGTCTATTAGAAATGTTTCTGCCTGCGCTTTGGTTAAATTGCTGTTTTTGAGTAGTATTTTAAAAATCGGGTCATTATTTAGGCCTGTAAGCCATCTTTGGATCTCCTCTTTTACTTTTGGATCTATCAAGAGTTTTTTCCTCCAATTGAATACATTTTTGTCTACAAGTTAAATTTTTGGGTCTCCATTTGACGGGGCTATCTGTGATGAGCTGCTTAGCGTCTAGGATCACGAGATAGCTCCTAAATCTTTAAGAGCGGAAACATCCTAATAATTTTATGTTTTAATTGCGTTGGGTCCAATATGGGAAGAAGACGGAGAAAAGTGATTCGAATACCGAAGAAAAAACTGCCGAAGGTTTTCCTGTGCCCCAAATGTAGCCAAGAATCCATAAGAATTGAGATAACGGAGAGCGAAGAGGGAAGAAGAGCGATAGTTAAGTGCGGCAATGTAAGCTGCGGGTTCACGAAGGAACTTCAGGTGAAACCTTTCTTTAAAGAAGTCGATGTTTATTGTCAGTTTATAGATGAGTTTTATGGATCCTAAGGTTGGAGTGAAGATGGTTGGTAAGGTTGAAGAGTACATAGTGAAACGAATTGAAAATGAAAAGGCAATTCACATGACGCTTATAGACCCGGAGAAAGTAACCCCTGAGTTCGCCGCTTTGCTCTCGCGGGAAAGTGAGGCATCCGGTTCCTCAGCAATAATGATTGGGGGCACAACCCTCGCGTCAATAGACTTGCTTAATAATATCACAAAAGCGGTTAAAAAATCTGTGAAGATTCCAGTTATATTATTCCCAAATAATGTGACTGGAATCAGCGAGTATGCCGACGCAGTATGGTTCATGTCTCTATTAAATTCAGCCGACCCCTACTTTATACTTGGCGCACAAACGCTCGCTGCACCATTAATCAAAAAGATAGGCCTAGAAGCCATACCGCTCGGATACATAATTATTGGTGAGGGAGGATCCGCAGGCGTCATCGGTAAAGCCTGCCCCATCCCATATAATAAGCCTGAGCTCGCTGTAGCTCATGCTTTGGCCGCTCAGTTTCTCGGGATGCGGTTTGTTTACCTGGAAGCCGGGTCAGGGGCCAGTCGTCCCGTCCCCCCCGAAATGATTAGGATGACTAGGGAAGCTGTTGATATAAAGATAATTGTAGGTGGGGGAATAAAAACGGGCGCCCAAGCTGAGCGCGCAGTTAGGGCGGGCGCCGATATGGTGGTTACTGGCACAGTGCTCGAAAGTAGCGGAATAGAAGAAATTAAGTCCAAGATTACTGAAATAATTGAGGGTGTGAGAAGGGGGGCTAAAAGCAGGTTTAAGGGGGTTTAGAGTTGACGGCTTTCGAACATTATTTTGAAGCTCTTAAGAAGGCTTTAGGGCGGAACGATATTTATGAGATCTGGCCTGACTTTGAACCGGAGTATGATGAGCGAGAATATGCTTGGGCGACCCTAAGAGGATTAGGTGAATCATTGCTTCTTAATTGCGGTCAATGTGATGGGCCATCCGATATGAGACATAGTAAATGTAAGGCTTGCGTTGATAGAAGAAAGGGTATTGCTGAAAAAACTTATGAGAGGGTTATGGGGCGGCCTATTGAGAAGTGGAATGCTATAATTCTCTGTAGAATCCACGTCGAATAGCGTTGGTAGCTATGGAAGCCGAATGTAAGATAAGTGAAGAGTATAGGGAATACTTCCTAAACCTGTCTAAATCGCTGGAAGAGATCTATGAAATCGCGAGGAAAGCCAGAGCTAAAGGGATTGATCCAAAATCTTACCCTGAGATAGAGATGGCGAGCGATCTAGCAAGCCTAGTGGAAGGGTTTATCGGGCTTCATGGAATCGCTGAAAGGATAAGAGAGCTCCTAAAAATCATGTCCAGAGAAAGGGCGGCGTTCAAGATATCTGAGGAGATTGTCTGCGGAAAATTTGGGCATTTAAGCGACGAGAAGGCCGCGGATTTAGCCATAAGAACGGCTCTGGCCATATTGACCGAAGGGGTCACGGCAGCCGTCTACTCCGAAGGCATAGCTAAAGTGGCGATAAAGACGAATACTGATGGATCAAGATACTTAGCCATATACTTCGCTGGGCCGATACGCTCAGCTGGCGGAACCGAGGCGGCTCTGACACCGGTCATCGCGGACTTTGTTCGTCAGCTGCTAAGCTTGGATCGCTACAAGCCAACTAGAGAGGAGATAGAGCGCTTCATCGAGGAGCTGAGGCTCTATGAGCGGGAGGTTGGGCGCTTCCAATACAGCGTTTCAGATGAACAGTTAAGGTTTGCGCTTGAGCGAGTTCCGGTTGAGATTACTGGAACGCCCTCTGACCCTGTTGAGGTATCGTCGCATCGCAATCTGCCGCGCGTAGAGACTAATCGAGTCCGCGGCGGGGCGCTTAGAGTTGTGAATGATGGCATTATTGGGAGGGCTTCAAAAGTCTTAGCTGTCGTTGAGGATCTTGGAATCAAAGGCTGGGAGTGGCTTAGAGAAATTAAGGAGATTGTTAATAAGGAGAAGGGTAAATCTTCAGCCGGCTTCATGGAGGAGGTTCCGGCCGGGAGACCAATATTATGTTTCCCGTCGAGGAGAGGGGGTTTTAGGCTTCGGTATGGTAGGTCGAGAAACACTGGGCTTTCAGCGGTCGGGGTTCATCCGCTGACCATGACGATCCTACAGAATTTCTTAGCTGGTGGAACACAGCTAAAGGTTGAAACCCCTGGCAAATCTGGTATTGTAATGCCCGTAGACTACATTGAGCCTCCGATTGTTAAGTTGAGGGGCGGGTCTGTGGTTAAAGTCTCCTATGAGAACGTAGATCTAGTTAAGAGTGATGCTGAAAAAATCCTCTTTTTGGGCGACATCCTCATAAGTTTCGGCGATTTCCTGTATAATAATAAGGCTCTTCTACCTTCCGGATACTGCGAAGAATTCTGGCGGGAGGATCTTAGGAAATCTATCGTTGAGGGATTTAACGGCAGCGTTGAGGAGGCTGCTTTAAAAGCTGGGATTTCACCCTCTTCACTAAAATCTTACTTGGGCGACCCATTCAACAATAAGCCTAGCGTCCAAGAAGCTATCTTGCTGAGCAGAATGCTGGGAGTTCCTTTTCACCCATCTTACACCTACTTTTGGTCTAGCATAAATGTAGAGGCTCTTAGGAAGGTTCGAGCTTGGCTTTTAAGCTCAAACATTAGGCGTGAAGGAGAACTGATAGTTGAGATACGCGGCGGCTATGACTCAAAGGTTAAGGCGGCTCTTGAAGACATATGCATCCCACATAAAGTTATTGGTAAAAGCATTATTATTGAGGGCTGCGACGCACATGCCTTCGCGACCTCACTTGGATTAGATAATAGCCAATCCGAAGTCTCTGAAAACTTATCGGTCCTAGAGAATTTATCGCGTCTCAGCGGCTTAACTTTCAGGGATAAAGCCGGCTCGTTTATAGGGGCTAGGGTTGGGCGGCCGGAGAAAGCCAAGGAGCGAGAAATGAAGCCTCCGGTGCACGTACTGTTTCCCGTCGGTTTAAGTGGTGGGGCGCAGAGAGACTTAATGAAGGCTTATGAGAAGGGTGCGATTAGGGTTGAGATAATCAGCCGGATTTGCCCCAGATGTCAGACCGTAACTTTTAAGAGGATATGTTCGAACTGCGGTTCGGAGACAAATCTCAGGTTTATCTGCCCGAAATGTGGTAGAGAGATCGAAAAGGAAGAATGCCCGGTATGCGGGGTTGAAGCGAGAAGCTTCTGCCACCAAATAATCTCCATTAGAGATCTGATAGATGAAGCCTGCCGGCGGGTTGGCTATAGGCCTGAGCAGGTTAAAGGTGTAAGAGGTTTAACAAATAAAACCAAGATACCTGAGCCAATCGAGAAGGGGATACTGCGAGCCAAATACGGCCTCTCAGTTTATAAGGATGGCACGGTGAGGTTTGACGCAACCAATGCGCCGTTAACCCATTTCAAGCCCTCGGAGATAGGGGTTTCCGTGGAAAAGCTGAGGGAGTTAGGCTACACGCATGATTATTTGGGCGATCCGCTGAAAGATCCGGATCAGATATGTGAGCTTAAAGTTCAAGATGTTGTGATTCCTTGGAAGAGCGCTGAATACCTAGTGGCCATAACAAAATTTATCGATGAGCTCCTCGAGAAGGTTTATGGGCTTCCACCATTCTACGGGATAGATAGGCCCCAGGATTTGGTCGGCCAGCTGATAATAGGTTTAGCGCCACACACATGTGCCGGAGTTTTAGGTAGGGTGATAGGTTTCACGAAGCTTAATGTCTGTTTCGCTCACCCATTCTGGCATTCGGCTAAGCGGAGAGACTGTGATGGTGATGAAGACAGCATAATGATTGCTTTAGATGCCTTATTGAACTTCTCAAGGGAGTATCTTCCAGACCAGATAGGTGGAATAATGGATTCCCCGCTCTTCATAATCCGCATAGTTATGCCGGAAGACGTTCAGAGGCAGGCTCACGAGTTTGATGTTGCGGACAAATATCCTTTAGAGTTTTATGAGGAGACCATTAAATGCCGGCCAGCTAGGGATTTGCTGCCCATAATAGATATAGTTAAGCATAGATTTAACTCTGAATCGCGTCTTCAAGGCTTTATGTTCACTGTGCCAACATCAAACATAGAATCTGGAAACAGGGAGAGCGTATATAAAACCTTAAAACGCATGAGCGATAAACTGAACGCGCAGCTGGGGTTAGCGGAGAAAATTAAGGCTGTCGACGCCCACATTGTCGCGGAAATAGTTTTAAACACCCATTTTATCCGCGACATATCTGGAAACCTAAGAGCCTTCGCAACGCAAAGTTTCCGCTGCAAAAGATGTAATAAACGCTTTAGGAGGATTCCGCTTAAAGGCGTATGCTTGGAATGTGGCGGTGAATTAACGTTAACTGTGCATAGGGGTACGATAGAAAAGTATTTGGAGGATGCTTGGCGCCTAGTCAAAAAGTATGGCATGTCTGAGTATTACGCTCAGCGTTTAACCCTGATTGAGGAGGAGATCAATTCGCTTTTTGAGAGCGGCAGAAGCGTCAGGCAGTCTAACCTATCAAAGTTTCTTGCTGGGGCATAAGTAGGCTGTTTATGGGAAGAATTGCTAGATCTGCTCTATTTCTCCCTTCAATGCTTTTATAAATGTTGGTGCCACGGAAACCTTCGCGTATTCGTTCTCTATGCTATCCGTCCCCACGACTTCCTCAGCGCCGCGCTCCATTATAGTTTTTATGGAATCCTTAAGAAGTAGGACATGCGACGCGCCCACGAATACCCTCCTAGCGCCCTGCTCCTTAAGTATCTTTACGGCGTTCGCCGCCGTTTTACCAGTGCTTATAATGTCGTCGATCACTATCGCGTCTCTCCCACTAACCCTCAGATCCTTCGAAAACGTAACTATCTCCCCGGTGTGGCGGTCTCTCCTCTTTTCTAAAGCGTCCCATTCAGCGTTGAGTAGTTTAGCAGCATACTTGGCTCTTCTCTTTGCTAAGTCCTCGTCGTCCGGCGCGACTACGATCGGATCTTTTAAGTCTTTTTTTGCGAAGTATTTTGCCAGTTCCCCTGAGGCAGTCAAATTATATACTGGGATCCCATACATTTTTAAAACATTCTCGTTGTGTACGTCGATGGTGTAGAGAGCATCTGCGCCTAGGCGCTCAATTATTTCAGCTACCATAGATGCGCTTAAACATTCGCCCTCTAGAAATCGCTCGTCTTGCCGGCTATAAGCGAGGTATGGCGCGAAAACCTTTATGGTTTCTGCGCCTAAATCCCTTGCAGTATGGAGAATTAAAAAGAGTTCCATGAGATGCATGTCTTGAGGCGGACACAGGCTCTGAATAATTAAAAGGTTTTCTCCAGAGATATTTTCCTCAAACTTAAAGTAGAACTCTCCATCTGGAAAACGCTTCGTTTTAACGTTAGCTAACGGGACGTTTAAAGACTCACTTATCTTTCGAGCTAAACCCAGCGAACTTGGCCCACCTACGATCTTCAATCTTTCTCCTCCGAGTAAGAATTTACAGAACGAAAAATAAATCTTTCCAGAGGATGCTTTATAGATGGTTTTTAGAGATCTGGTTTCTGGTGAAATCCCTATGAGAATTTACACCATAGGCTATGGGGGAAGAAATATTGAAGACTTTATCAATGCTCTAAAGAAGCATGGGGTTACCATGATAGTTGATGTTAGACGTTTTCCTAAGAGTAAAAACTCATCGTTTAATGGAGAATCGCTTAAAAGGATTCTTGAAGAAAATGAGATAAAATACGTCTTTTTGGGTGAAAGCCTAGGGGGCTTCGTTAAGGGGGGATATGAAAAATATATGGAGACTCAAAGTTTTAGGGAGGGTATTGAGGCTCTTCTCAGCGTTGTTAGAGGTGAAGTTGCCGCCTTAATGTGCATGGAGAAGAACGTTAAGCACTGTCATAGGCGCTTCATATCCAAGCACCTAGAGAATTTAGGTATAGAGGTCGTACATATTTAGCGAGTCCACGTTTTCAGAAAAAGATAATAAGCATGAAGCAAAAATTTTTAATTGAACTAAAAAAGAGGTGTAGTTTATGACAATACGCGTTGCTATTAACGGTTTTGGAAGAATCGGTAGACTCTTCTTCAGAGCTATCGTTGAAATGGGCGCCATGAAGGACATAGATGTTGTCGCCGTAAACGATGTTACAGACGCGAAGACTCTGGCCCACCTGCTGAAATACGACTCGGTTCACGGAAAGTTCCCCGGCACCGTTGAGGCGAAAAGCGATAGTATAGTGGTTAATGGTAAGGAGATAAAGGTTCTCTCACAGAAGGATCCCGCACTGCTTCCGTGGAAAGATTTAGACGTATACTTAGCCGTCGAATCCACAGGCTTATTCACCGATAGGGCTAGCGCCTCAAAGCACCTTCAGGCCGGGGCTAAGAAGGTTCTTATTACTGCGCCGGCAACAGACCCTGATATAACCGTTGTTTACGGCGTAAATCATGATCAATATAACCATGAGAAACATAATATAATTTCGAACGCTTCATGCACCACGAACTGCGTAATACCGATGGTTAAAGTCCTCATAGAGAACTTTGGGATCAAATCCGCCCTCATGACGACCGCCCACGCCTACACAAACGATCAGAGAGTTTTAGACCTAGTTCACAGGGATCTTAGGAGAGCTAGGGCTGCGGCGCTAAGCATTATACCCACGACGACCGGCGCTGCTAGGGCTTCCTCTATGGTTTGGCCTGAGCTTAAGGGTAGAATCGACGGCATAGCCCTTAGGGTTCCGGTTCCAAACGTCTCCATATGCGATCTCACAGCGGTCTTGGAGAAGGATGTGACGAAAGAGCAGGTTAACGAGGCCTTTAAGAAGGCCGCTGAAGGCTCGTTGAAGGGCATATTGGCCTACACTGAGGAGCCGATAGTATCCGTTGACGTGAACCATACAACATACTCCTGTATAGTTGATGGACAATGCACAATGGTTACCGGCGGAAACCTCGCTAAAGTCTTCGGATGGTATGATAACGAATGGGGCTTCTCCTGCAGGCTAGTAGACGTCGTGAAGCTTATAGCCTGTAAAGCAGGGCTCTAGAAATCTCCCTAAAATCTTAAACCTTATTAATTATTTTTATTTTAGGTGAAGGTTAAAGATATCTTGGGAGGGTTCAAGTATGCCTGAGTTTCTAACCCTTGACGATTTTGACGTTGAAGGTAAAGTGGTTCTCGTTCGGGTTGACTTTAATTCGCCTGTCGACCCGCAGACGAAAAAGATTATCGATGACACGAGGATTAGGGCGCACGGCGAAACTACAATAAAGGAGCTGTCCGATAGAGGTGCCAGGGTCGTTGTTTTAGCGCATCAGGGTAGGCCGGGCGACCCGGACTTCATACCTTTGGAGCAGCATTCCCAGATATTGAGTAGAATTCTCGGTAAACCCGTTAAATTCGTAGACGACGTTTACGGCGAGAAGGCGAAGAAAGCTATAAGGGAGCTTAAGAATGGAGAAATACTGGTTTTAGATAATGTTAGGAATTTCCCAAAGGAGGCTAAGGAAGCCCCGCCGGAAGAGCACGCTAAATCCGACCTAGTTATCAATCTCGCGCCGCTGGCAAATCTCTTCGTGAATGATGCTTTTGCAGCAGCGCATAGGAGTCACGCTTCAATAGTCGGCTTCACAGTTGTCCTTCCAAGCGCCGCTGGAAGAATCATGGAAAGGGAGCTGAGGGCGCTTAGCAGGGTTATGGAGCGCCCGGAGAAACCTTGCATCTACATACTTGGAGGGGCTAAGGCCGACGACTCCCTCAGAATATCTAAGTATGTTTTAGAGAATAATATTGCAGATTATGTTTTAACAGCCGGAATAACCGGACACTTGTTCCTAGTGGCTAAAGGCTACAACCTAGGCAAACCAAACATGGATCTCCTCGAGAAGAATAAATTACTAGATCTTGTACCCGGAATAAAGGAGTTGATGGAAAAGTATCCGGCTAGAATCGAGACGCCTGTCGACTTAGCCGTTGAGGTTGAAGGCAGAAGGAAAGAGATTTCTCTAGGGGAGCTGCCGACGGATTATCCAATATACGATATTGGAACAAAAACCATCGAAAGATACTTGGACCTAATAATGAAGGCTAAGTCAATAGTCTTCAGCGGTCCACCGGGAGTATTCGAGAAAGAAGAGTTTCGGAAGGGGACAAAGGCTTTATTTGAGGCTATTGCTTCATCGAGAGCCTTCTCTCTGATAGGTGGAGGGCACAGTATAGCGGCTGTTCAAAGCTTAGGGCTAGCCGACAAGATGGGCTATATAAGCACGGCTGGAGGCGCCCTAATAGAATTCCTCATGGGTAGGAAGCTGCCGGGCGTAACGGCGCTGGAAGAAGCCGCGAAGAGGAAGCGCTGAAAAAAATCTCGGTAAAATCCGCCCCCAACATCTAATTTTTTCTTAAAGAATCTAATTTAGGCGGATGATTTAGCCACCATCTTCTTTAAGATCACTATTATTTTTAATTATACTGTATTTTAGTGGTGATCTGGTTGAATAATCGCGACAGAACGATTATAATTTTTAATCGCGGTGTCCCCGACCGCTTAATATGGCAGCCTAGGCTGCATCATTGGTACTATGTGAATAAGGCTAGGGGAACACTTCCAAAGAAGTATGAGGGCTTGGATCTTCTGGAGATATATGATGATTTAGGGGCTTCGCCGCGCGCCTACCACTATTTTAATGACACGATAAAGTGTGTTGAGGGCGACGACGTTAAAGTGTACAGGGCTGAGGATGAAAAATACATATACACGAAGTATGAGACCCCGAAGGGCAAGATCACACAGGTTGAGAGGAAAACTGAGCATGGGGTATCCAGCATGAGGGTCGAGTATTTTCTCAAGAGCATCGACGATTTTGAGATCCTAGCCTACGTTTTGAGGCAGCAGAGGTTCGAGTTCGATAGGGAGCTTTACCTTGAGAGGGAGAAAGTCCTCGGAGACCGCTCCGAGCCGACGGTGACGGTTCCATGGGGTTCAATACAGAGGCTCTTCATCCTCTATATGGGTTTCGAAAAAGGTTTGATAGCGCTTTGGCGGCACCGGGAGAAGGTTGAGTGGCTCCTCCAGGTCTTCGATGAAAATGATGATGAAAGATTTAAAGTTATTAGGAAGACGCCCTTCAAGATAATTAATTTTGGCGACAATATTGATGAAAACCTTTGTCCGCCAAACCTTTTCAGAAGGTATATGCTGCCATATTATCAGCGTAGAGCAAGGGAGATGCATGAGGCTGGAAAATTCTGTACGTCGCATTGGGATGGGAGAGTTAAGCATCTTTTACCGTTGGCGAAGGAGACAGGTTTAGACGGCTTAGAGTGTGTTCCACCTGAACCGCAGGGCAACGTGACGCTTAGGGAGCTTAGAGACGCTGTTAAGCTTAACGGCATGATTCTGCTTGATGGGGTTCCAGCGATCTACTTCCTACCTATCGTTGAGGAGAGTGAGTTAAAAGCTTTTATCTATGAGCTGCTCGATCTATTTGCGCCAAATATAATAGTTGGGATCTCAGACATGCTGCCACCGGACGGCGACATAGAAAGGGTTCGCTTAGTGGGTGAAATAGTAGCCGACTATCGCCCTTAACGTCTCATAAAGAATTTTTATGAGGGTTCATGCTCTTCCTTAGGAAGAGTTTGCAGTACGAAGGTGCTGAGAAGGGTTAAAGATATTGTGAAGGGAAAGAGCCCTGTGAAACCATGCTCCTCAACCAGCCACGCCGCGATTAAAGGGGAAACTGATCCAACGATGCTTGGAGATAGCATGAAGATCGTGTATGCTAGACCGCGCCTCTCTCTTGAGGAATATCTTGCCACAAGAGTTGTTGAGGGGGCGAGCGTGCTGCCTCCAAAGAACCCTCCCATGAGATAGGAGGGCGCTATTATCCATGGTGACCCAAACCATATGGCTGAATGAGAGAACGCTGTGCCCACATATGCGATAGTGATCCAATGCTTGTTTCCAATCTTGCCGCCGAAATAACCCCCGGCCAATGAGCCTATTATTCCAATAAATGGGCTTAATCCGAAGAGTAGGCTCGCGTTTGCCTCAGAGAACTTTCTCGCTGAAACTAGGTATGTGGTCATGTATGTTGATAGCGCCTGCTGCCCAACACTATTTATTCCAGTAGCTAAAAGGAGAAGCATATATCCACGTGCCCTATCATATTTCTCTGAGTTTTCATCGCCGTGGTTTTCGCTCTTCGCTCGCCTATCGCCTGACGCAACACTTATATCATTCTGGGGTTTCTCAACTGCTCCCCCATACGGTAGACTAAACGTTAGCAGCGCTGAGAGAAGGACAGGAAGCCCCCAAACCATATAGGCGAAGCGCCAGCCAAACCCTTCAAGCATTAACCCAAGGGTTATGGGCCCTATCGCTACCCCGGTTGTCCCTCCAGCTCCATGTATCCCTAGAACCCTACTCTGCCTCTCCCCCATAAAATTCTCACTTAGAACCTTCAGTGCAGGCGGATGATAGACTGTTGACGAGAAGGATACTAGGGTTGCTGAAGCCAGAAGCATGATGAAGCCCTGGGAATGGCTTGCGAGTAGACCTGAGAATCCGGCTACAAGCAGGCTTGCAGCCATCAATTTGCGGGGGTCAACTCTATCAGCGATGAAGCCGTAAGGTAAACTCAGCATGATTGAGATTAACTGCGGCACTGAAACAAGAAGCCCAGCCTCATGAATCGTTAAGTTAAAATCCCTCATAAATACCGGTATAAGCGCAGTATACATCATCGTGAACACATGCACGAAAATATGCGTTACAGTACATACGGAAAGCAGCCACCAATCGCTCCTGCGCGCCAGACGCAACATAAAGCTCACTTAAAAGGCAAGCTCTTAAATTTTAAACGAGAATATGCGAAAAATGAACCTAAAAATTTTCCTCATAGAAAACCATAAATTTGGCTTTGTTCACCAAAATATTCTTGGGGCCGGTAGTTCAGTCTGGTATGAACGCCTGACTTGCACTCAGGAGGTCGGGGGTTCAAATCCCCCCCGGTCCACCAATCTTTTGGGTTCACATTCCCTCGCTTTTTAAGTTCTGCAGATTCTTCTTTTTCGGGGCTTGTATTGAGGGAGGAGATCTACGACTTCGCTAGGAGGGTTGAGCGTTATAGGCGGATTATCGCCGGGCTTAGGAATGGCGATATCGCGCTTAGGTTGTTGGATCACTTAGCTAGCCTTGGGCTTAGCGAGGCTGCACTTAGCAATCAAGCAGCACATTTAATCGCCGTGCTACACTTAATAGACTTTGATGTTAGGGAGGCAACGCGCGGAGATGTTGAGCGCGTGGTGGCGAAGATTAACGGTAATAAGTCTTGGAGGGAGGAGACAAAGCGCCACAAGAGGCTCGTCTTGAGGAGGCTCATACAATTCGCTAAGTATGGGAGCTGTGAGAGGGGTGCTCCTGTCCCGCCTGAGGTTGCATGGATTAAGGTTTCTAAAAGGAGGGTGGATGATTCCAGAGTAAAGCCGGAGGCTCTGCTTACGGTGGATGACTTTGAGGCTATTGTAAAGGCTACTGATAATGCTAGGGATAGGGCTATGATTTATACGCTCTTTGAGGGAGCGTTAAGGCCGGGCGAACTGCTAAGTATGAGTGTTGGCAGCGTGGAGTTTAAAGATAAATATTGCCTTATAACGGTTGTTGGTAAGACAGGGCTCAAGAGGATTCCACTCGTAGTCTCATATAAGCCGCTCTTAAATTGGCTTAAGGAGCATCCGCTTAAAGACAACCTAAACGCCCCATTATGGTGCTCATTAGCAAGAAATTATCTAGGCAGGAGGCTCAGCTACAGGCACTTCCGCCTAATAATAAAGCGTCTGGTGAAAAAGGCTGGACTAAAAAAGGACGTATGGCCATACCTATTCCGCCACTCAACACTAACAGCCCTTGCAAAGGTCTTCACGGAGCCTAAACTTGAGATGTTCGCCGGGTGGGTACATGGTTCAAAAATGCCAGCTCGCTACGTCCACTTCTCGGCACGCGACCTAGAAGACGCAGTACTAGAGATCCATGGACTAAAAACTGCAACGAAGGCAGTAGATATGCCCAAGATTATTCAATGCCCGCGTTGTGAGGCTGAAAACCCGCAAGGTAATGTCAGATGCGAGCGTTGTGGCTATGTACTGGATAGATCCTTGGCCATGAAGATTGAGGAGAAGGAGCGGAAAAGAGAGGAGGAGATTATCAAGGCGCTTGAGGAAGCTTTGAAGCGTCTCGATAGACTTGAGAGGGTGGTCCACGCCATTCTCTCAAATACTCAACACACTCCCCAATAAGGGACCTCAGAAGCCTAATTTCATCTAGAATAACCATAAGATCCTCCTCCCTAACAAGAATATGTCTGCCGCCACCCATATGCATCACCAAAGATATGGAGTGCTCTAAACTTAAAAGTAGATTATATGAAAGGCTGGCGTGCAGATGTTCCGGTTAAGCGCCTAAGACACGCAGATGCGTATTATCTAGCCTAAGGAGCAAGACTTACGCAAGCCTCCCCTCACGGAAACAAACTTTTACTACCACTTATAAAAAACATAATAGCGCTTTCTTAATCCGTAGCAGGTCGATTTCTAAGCCCCGAAAAGTCAACAGAAACTAAAAACCTCGAAAAATCAACACATAAAGCAAAGAGACGTTAATGTGCGCTAAGAATCACCAGAACCCCTAATGGTTCTGGTGACTTTTAATGCACAAATCGTATTGTTGACTAAGAGCGGCAAATAAGAATGTTTATTCAAGGTTATAGTTTTTGTTGATTTTTCGCGGCACTTGACGCTAAATTAAGGTGTACGAAAAGCATGAGTTTCGTCAAGTGGCTTTATTCCTCCTTTAGTCGGAGCCATATTGTTGTTAAGGTTTAAATCACTCAACTGCATATCTATATTTACATTCACTCTTATCTCCATAGCTAAGTCTTTTTGCGCCACGGTTAATATTCGGATAGTATTTTTCAAATAGTTCCTTATTGGATAGTATGTAGCGCCAGCTTCGCTCAATCAGATCTTGCCAGCTTGATGGCGCTTGCTCTATCTGTAGCAACTCTGCTAAAGTGCCCG